>NZ_SCMM01000046.1:0-37169 GCF_005503345.1 Ramlibacter sp. 2FC | reverse complement strand
ACCATGTACATGGGCATGGGGGGGCAGGGCAGGGGCACTTTGACGCTGGCCAGGCCGCGCAGCAGGCCGGTCTGCAGCAGGCCGGGGGCAGTGGCCAGCAGGTCGCTGCTGCGCAGAAAGGCCGGCAGGCCGGCAAAGCCCGGCACCATGACGGCGAAGCGGCGCTGCACGCCGCGTGCGGCGAGCAGCTGGTCCAGGTCCAGCGGGCGGCGCGGCTCGTAGAGTACGGTCACATGGTCGGCCGCCAGGTAGTCCGCCCGCGTTCTTGGCGCGGTGCGCACGGCCGGGTCGTAGAACACGCGGTAGCGGTCCTCGAACAAGCGCTTTTGCAGGATGTCGCTGCCCTCGGGCGGGCGCGGGCTGATGACCAGCTGGCAATGCTCGTGGCGCAGCATCTCCAGCGTGGGCACGTCCGAGGGGATGACGCGCAGCGCCACGCCGGGCGCCTGGGCGCGCAGGCGCGCCATCAGCGGCGGCAGCAGCACATCGCGCTGGAAGTCGTTGGCCGCGATGGTGAAGCTGGTCTGCCAGCGCCCCGGGTCGAAATCGCCCGAGCGCGCGAAGCGCTCCATCTGGCCGAGCAGCTCGCGCGCCTCGCCGGCCAGCGCCTCGGCGCGCGCGGTGGCCACGATGCCGCGGCCTGACTTGACGAACAGGGCGTCGCCGGTGATGGCGCGCAGCTTGTCCAGCAGGTGGCTCACGGCGGATTGGGTGACGCCCAGGCGCTGCGCCGCGCCGGTGATGGAGCCGGCTTCCACCACCGCCACTAGCAGCTGCAGCAGGCGGCCGTCCAGGTCTGACCAATCGAATTTGCTCATGAATCTGATGATCATTCATCGGTTTATTTCTGGCAATGAGGGCGGAATACTGGGTGCCTGACACAGCTCAAACACAGGAGAAAAAGGTGAGCCATCCACTGCCCGAGATTCCCGGCACCACGCCTTTCGACGGCGCGCAGGCGCGCAAGGGCTATGCGCTGAACAAGATGTGCTTTTCGTTCAACGACGAGGCCAACCGCAAGGCTTTCGTCGCCGACGAGGAGGCCTACATGAAGCAGTACGGGCTGACCGAGTCCCAGGCCGCGGCGATCCGCGCGCGCAATGTGCTGCAGCTGATCGCGGCCGGCGGCAACGCCTACTACCTGGCCAAGTTCGCCGGGATCTTCGGGCTGGACATGCAGGACATAGGCGCCCAGCAGACCGGCATGAGCAAGGAAGCATTCAAGGCCAAGCTGCGCGCGGCCGCCTATCAATAAGCAGGAGCACCCACAGCATGGCAACACTCATCGGCGGCCTCGGCACCTCCCACATTCCCGCCATCGGCGGCGCGATCCACAAGGGCCTGCAGCAGGACCCGTACTGGAAGCCCTTCTTCGACGGCTTCCCGCCCATCCGCGACTGGCTGGGCCAGAAGCAGCCCGACGTGGTGGTGATGTTCTACAACGACCACGGCCTGAACTTCTTCCTCGACAAGATGCCGACCTTCGCCATCGGCGCGGCGCCCGAGTACAACAACGCCGACGAGGGCTGGGGCATTCCCACGCTGCCGCCGTTCAAGGGCGAGCTGGACCTGTCCTGGCATTTGATCGACCAGCTGATAGCCAAGGAGTTCGACGTCGTGACCTGCCAGGAGATGCTGGTCGACCACGCCTGCACCCTGCCGCTCAAGCTGTTCTGGCCCGAGGGCGACTGCCCGGTCACCGTGGTGCCGGTCTGCATCAACACCGTGCAGTTCCCGCTGCCCTCGGCCAAGCGCTGCTACGCCCTGGGCAAGGCGGTGGGCGAGGCCATCCAGTCCTGGGACAGCGACAAGAAGGTGGCGGTGATCGCCTCGGGCGGCCTCTCGCACCAGCTCGACGGCGAGCGCGCCGGCTTCATCAACAAGGCCTTCGACCTGCAGTTCATCGACAGCCTGGAGTCCAACCCCGAGTGGGCCACGCGCTTTTCCATCCACGAGCTGGTGGAGAAGACCGGCACCCAGGGCGTGGAGCTGTTGATGTGGCTGGCCATGCGCGGCGCGCTGGGCGCGGCGGGCGGCGCCCAGCTGCGCCGCGTGAGCGGCAACTACCACATACCGATCTCCAACACGGCCACCGCGGTGCTGGCGCTGGAGAGCGTTTAGCCTCAGCCCGTGCGGATCACCGAGATATGCTCGGTGCCGCTCTCGGGCAGCCAGACCTCGCCGGGCCGGCCGAGGATCTGGCGCACGTTGGCGCTCTCGCGCGGGAAGGCGTAGCGCTCGAAGCGCTCGCTGCGCGCATCGAAGGACCAGCAGGCGTTGCCGCCGAAGTCGCTCACCCAGACCATGTCGCGCTCGTCCACGTAGATCGCGTAGGGGCGCGGGCGCTCGCCGGGCAGCTTCCACTGGCGCCAGCGCCCAGCCGCGCCGGCAGCTGCCGGATCGTGCACCGAGAGCTGGCCGCTGTTCCACTCGCTGACCCAGATGCGGCCCCGGCTGTCGCTCCAGACGCGGCGCGCGCCCTGCTCGGGCGTGGGCGGCTCCACGACCACCGAGTCGCCGCTGCGCCGGTCTATGCGCGCGATGAAGGAGCCGGCCAGCGAGCACCACCAGACCTCGCCGCCCGGCGTGCTGCAGATGCCGTAGGGCCCGCGGCCGCGCGGCGAGGCCTTGACGCTGACCTGGCCGGTCTTCACGGCCACCCGGCCCACATAGCCGGCCTGGCCCGTGAACCAGAGGTCGCCATTGCCGTCGAAGGCGCAGGTGTTGAGGTTGGCATGGGGCGTGCCGCGGGGCAGGGGATAGAGGTGCAGCGAGCGCTCGGGCCAGCCCACGCGCACGATGGCGTTCTGCCCGCCGTCCGTGATCCAGGCCGCCTTGTCCGGGCCCTGGATCACGCCATGCGGCGCCGAGCCCGACCCCAGGGCCAGCAGCTCGGTGCGGCCGCTGCCGGGATCGAACCAGCCCAGGTGGCCGCTGGCCTGGGCCGTGAACCAGACGCCGCCATCGGGTGCCGGCGCCAGGTCGTGGATGCCGGTGCGCCGCGCGGTGGAGAGCTTCCAGGACTGCATGCGGCCTGTCTGGGCGACGGCGGGCTGCAGGCCCGCGGTGCCGGTCAGCAGCGCCGCGCCCAGGGTGGCGAGCGCGCTGCGCCGGGTGAATGGTTCCATGGCTCACCTCGCTTCTCGAGCGGCAAGAAAGCGCATTCTCGCGCGGCTCGGCCGCGCAGCGTGCATTGCGCGCGGTCTAGGGCTGCTTTTCTGCCGCCTCGGCCCCGCGCACCAGGTGCTCCACCAGCAGCCGCGCCGCCGGCGACAGCCCCTGCGCGTCGCGAAAGCAGATCGCGAAGCGGCGTCGTGCCCAGTCGTCGCTGAGCGGGATCACGCTGAGGCCGAAGGCCGCCGCGAAGGGCTGGGCCAGCTCGGCCGGCAGCACGCTGATGGCAAGCTGGGCGCGCACCACGCGCAGCGCGGCGTCGAAGGTCGCGACCACCACGCGCGACTGCAGGGGCCGGCCGGCGAGGGCGGCGGCGCGCTGCAGCATGACCGGCACGGCGCTAGACGGCGGCAGGCTGACCTGCTCGTAGTCCAGCGTCTGCGCGAAGGCCAGCGTCGCGTGCTGCGCCAGCGGGTGGCCCAGCGGCGCCACCACGGCCAGGTGGTCGCTGCGCCAGGGGCGGCTTTGCAGGCCCTCGAGGTTGGCCCTGTCCCAGCACAGGCCGACCGAGGCGCTGCCCTCGCGGATGCCGCGCAGCACGCCGCTGCTCACGCGCTCCTCGATGTCGACGCGGATGTCGCCATGCGCCGGGTCCTTGAGGAAGGCCGCCACGTCGTCGGCCAGCGATTCGGCGATCGCCGAGGCCGTGGCCAGGATGCGCACCTGGCCGCGCACGCCGGCTGCGTAGGCCGCCATGTCGCGCTCGATCTGGTCGCTCTGGGCCAGCATGGCGCGCGCATGCTCGAGCAGGGTCTCGCCGGCCGCGGTCGGCTCCACGCCGCGCCGCCGGCGCACCAGCAGCGGCGTGCCCACCGTCTCCTCGAGCTGGGCCAGGCGCTTGCTGATGGCCGAGCCGACGATGGCCTGCTGCTCGGCCGCGCGCGCGATGTTGCGCGTCTCGCAGACGGCGACGAACAGGCGCAGGGTGGTCAGGTCCAGGTCACGCATAGATATTCCCGTTGGGAACTATAAAGCTTCCGGAATTGATTTTGTGATCTATCAAGGAATTTCTAAACTCCAGGTATTCACTGAAGGAGACATGCCTTGGAAGTTACGTCCGCTTCCCCCCGCCTGCCGCGCCAGGCCATCGTCCGAGAGGTCGGCCTGCGCGACGGCCTGCAAAGCATCGCGCGCACCCTGCCCACGGCGCAGAAGCTGGAGTGGCTGCGCGCGGCCCATGCCGCCGGCCAGCGCGAGATCGAGGTCGGCTCCTTCGTGCCGGCGCGCCTGCTGCCGCAGCTGGCCGACACGGCCGAGCTGGTGGCCTTCGCCAAGACCCTGCCGGGGCTGTTCGTCTCGGTGCTGGTGCCCAACCTCAAGGGGGCCGAGAAGGCCCTGGAGACCGGCGCCGACCTGATGATCGTGCCGCTGTCGGCCAGCCATGCGCACAGCCTGGCCAACCTGCGCAAGACGCCCGACGAGGTGGTGGCCGAGGTGGCCCGCATCCGCGCCGCGCGCGACGCTGCCGGCGCCAAGACCCTGATCGAAGGCGGCGTGGGCACGGCCTTCGGCTGCACGATACAGGGCGAGGTGGCCGAGAGCGAGGTGCTGCGCCTGATGCAGGCCCTGCTCGACGCCGGGGCCGACCACGTGAGCCTGGCCGACACCGTGGGCTATGCCGACCCGGCGATGGTCGCGCGCCTGTTCGAGAAGGCGCGCCACCTGGTGGGCGACAAGCTCTGGTGCGGCCATTTCCACGACACGCGCGGCCTGGGCCTGGCCAACGTGTTCGCCGCGCTGCAGACCGGCGTCACGCGCTTCGACGCCTGCCTGGCCGGCATCGGCGGCTGCCCGCACGCGCCGGGCGCCAGCGGCAACGTGAGCACGGAAGACCTGGCCTACATGCTGCGCAGCATGGGCATTGAAACGGGGCTGGACATTGCGGCCCTGCTGGCGCTGCGCAAGCAGGTCGCGGGCTGGCTGGAAGGCGAGTGCCTGCACGGCACGCTGTGGCAGGCCGGCCTGCCCAAGACGCTGGCGGCCGCGTGAGTGCAAAGCCCATGGGGCTTGCCCAGACTTCGCGGGCAGGCTCAAATTTGGCTGATCGAGGTTTCAAGGAGTCCGAGATGACAGATCTGTTCGACAACCCGATGGGGCTGATGGGCTTCGAGTTCGTGGAATTCGCCTCGCCCACGCCCAACCAGGTGGAGCCGGTGCTGGAGCTGCTGGGCTTCAGCCTGGTGGCGCGGCACCGCTCCAAGGACGTGGTGCTGTACCGCCAGGGCGAGATCAACTTCATCGTCAACCGCGAGCCGCGCAGCGTGGCCGGCTATTTTGCGGCCGAGCATGGCCCCTCGGCCTGCGGCCTGGCGTTTCGCGTGCGCGACTCGCACCTGGCCTACGAGCGCGCGCTGGCGCTGGGCGCCCAGCCGATCGAGATCCAGCCCGGCCCCATGGAGCTGCGCCTGCCGGCCATCAAGGGCATAGGCGGCGCGCCGCTGTACCTGATCGACCGCTACGAGGAGGGCAAGTCGATCTACGACATCGACTTCGAGTTCATAGCCGGCGTGGACCCGCACCCGCGCGGCCATGGCTTCAAGCTGGTCGACCACCTCACGCACAACGTCTACCGCGGCCGCATGGCCTACTGGGCCGACTTCTACGGGCGCCTGTTCAACTTCCGCGAGATCCGCTTCTTCGACATCAAGGGCGAGTACACGGGGCTGACCTCCAAGGCCATGACCGCGCCCGACGGCAGGATACGCATCCCGCTGAACGAGGAGTCCTCGCGCGGCGCGGGCCAGATCGAGGAGTTCCTGATGCAGTTCAACGGCGAGGGCATACAGCACATCGCCCTGCTGACCGACGACCTGCTGGCCAGCGTGGACAGCCTGCAGCGCGCGGGCGTGCCGCTGATGAAGGCGCCGCCGGCCACCTACTACCGCATGCTGGAGGAGCGCCTGCCGGGCCACGGCGAGAACCCCGCCGAACTGCAGGCGCGCGGCATCCTGCTCGACGGCTCGACCCAGGGCGGCGCGCGCCGCCTGCTGCTGCAGATATTCTCTGGCACGCTGCTGGGGCCGGTGTTCTTCGAGTTCATCCAGCGCAAGGGCGACGACGGCTTCGGCGAGGGCAACTTCAAGGCCTTGTTCGAGTCGCTGGAGCGCGACCAGGTCGAGCGCGGCGTGCTCAAGGCCGAGTGAGAGTCCGCGCCATGAACAGCCCCGCCTACCAATCCGGTTTCGGCAACCAGTTTGCGAGCGAGGCCCTGCCCGGGGCGCTGCCCGTGGGCCGCAACTCGCCGCAGACCTGCCCCTATGGCCTGTATGCCGAGCAGCTCTCGGGCACGGCCTTCACCGCCCCGCGTGCCGACAACCGCCGCAGCTGGCTCTACCGCATCCGGCCCTCGGCCATGCACCAGCCCTTCGAGCGCATGCCCGACGGCCGCATCACCAGCGACTTCGGCGCCTTGCCCACGCCGCCCAACCAGCTGCGCTGGAATCCGCTGCCGCTGCCCGATGCCCCGGCCGACTTCGTCGAGGGCATCGTGACCATGGCCGGCAACGGCGACCCGCATGTGCAGACCGGCGCCGCCGTGCACCTGTACGCCTGCAACCGCTCTATGACGCGGCGCAGCTTCTACAACGCCGATGGCGAGCTGCTGATCGTGCCCCAGCTGGGGCGGCACCGCTTCGTCACCGAGATGGGCGTGATCGAGGCCGAGCCGCAGGAGATCGTGCTCATCCCGCGCGGCGTGCGCTTCCGGCTCGAGCTGCTGGACGAGGCCGCGCGCGGCTACATTTGCGAGAACTTCGGCGCCAACTTCCGGCTGCCCGACCTGGGGCCGATCGGATCGAACGGCCTGGCCAACCCGCGCGACTTCCTCACGCCCGTGGCAGCCTACGAGGACCTGGAGGAAGAGCACGAGCTGGTGGCCAAGTTCATGGGCCATCTCTGGTCGGCGCGCATGGACCATTCGCCGCTGGACGTGGTGGCCTGGCACGGCAACTACGCGCCCTGCAAGTACGACCTGCGCCGCTTCAACGCCATAGGCTCGATCAGCTACGACCACCCGGACCCCTCTATCTTCCTGGTGCTGCATTCGGCCTCCGACACGCCGGGCGTGAGCAGCATCGATTTCGTGATCTTCCCGCCGCGCATCCTGGCCATGCAGGACAGCTTCCGTCCGCCCTGGTTCCACCGCAACATCGCCTCGGAGTTCATGGGCCTGATCCATGGCGCCTACGACGCCAAGGCCGAGGGCTTCGTGCCGGGCGGCGCCAGCCTGCACAACAGCATGAGCGGCCACGGGCCCGATGCCGAGACCTTCGAGAAGGCCAGCGCGGCCGACACCTCCCAGCCGCACTACATCACCGACACCATGG
The DNA here is from genome assembly GCF_005503345.1 of Ramlibacter sp. 2FC. Taxonomy (NCBI): domain Bacteria; kingdom Pseudomonadati; phylum Pseudomonadota; class Betaproteobacteria; order Burkholderiales; family Comamonadaceae; genus Ramlibacter; species Ramlibacter sp. 2FC. The sequence continues at coordinate 29,670 of NZ_SCMM01000046.1, read as the reverse complement.
CCTTCATGTTCGAGACCCGCTGCGTGCTGCGCCCCACGCGCGAGGCCCTGGCCTCGCCCGAGCTGCAGGCCGACTACTACCAATGCTGGCAGGGCCTGCGCAAGCATTTCCACCCGGAGCAGCCATGAACCCGCTTGCCACCAACCCCTTGCTGGACGCCACGCACGACCCGGCCCTGGCCAGCTGGGTCGAGTCGGCCAACGATCCGGCCACCGACTTTCCCATCCAGAACCTGCCCTTCGGGCGCTTTCGCCGCGCAGGCGACGCGGACTGGTGCATAGGCGTGGCCATAGGCGACCAGGTGCTGGACCTGCGCCGCGCCAAGCTGATCGAGACCCACGACATGAACCGGCTCATGCGCCTGGCGCCAGGGCCCCGGCAGGCGCTGCGCGCGGCGATCTCCGAGGGTCTGCGCCGCGGCAGCCCGCGCGAGGCGCTGTTCCGCACGGCCCTGGTCGCGCAGGCCGAGGTCGAGCTGGGCCTGCCCTGCGAGATCGGCGACTACACGGACTTCTACGCCAGCATCCACCACGCCACCACGGTGGGCAAGCAGTTCCGCCCCGAGCAGCCGCTGCTGCCCAACTACAAATGGGTGCCGATCGGCTACCACGGCCGCGCCTCCTCGATAGGCGTCAGCGGCCAGTCCTTCCCGCGCCCGCTGGGCCAGACCAAGGCGCCCGACCAGGCGGTGCCGGTGTTCGGGCCCTGCCGCCGGCTGGACTACGAGCTCGAGCTGGCCATGTGCATAGGCCGGCCCAATGCGCAGGGCGAGCCCATCCCCATGGCCAGCGCCGAGGAGCATGTGTTCGGCCTGGCGCTGTTCAACGACTGGAGCGCGCGCGACATCCAGGCCTGGGAGTACCAGCCGCTGGGCCCCTTCCTGTCCAAGAACTTCGCCAGCACGCTCTCGCCCTGGGTGGTGACGCTCGATGCGCTGGCGCCGTTCCGCAGCGCCTTCGTGCGGCCCGAGGGCGACCCGGCGCCCTTGCCCTACCTGGACTCCGAAGCCAACCGCCGCCAGGGCGGGCTGGACATCACGCTCGAGGTCTGGCTGCAGACCGCGGCCATGCGCGAGGCCGGCCACGCCGGCGACCGGCTGATGAGCTCGAACTTCGCCGACGCCTACTGGACCGTGGCGCAGCTGGTCGCCCACCACACGGTGAACGGCTGCAACCTGCGCTGCGGCGACCTGTTCGGCTCGGGCACGCTGTCCGGGCCGCTGCCCGAGCAGGGCGGCTCGCTGCTGGAGCTGAGCCAGGGCGGGCGCCAGCCGCTGCGCCTGTCCAGCGGCGAGACCCGCAGCTACCTCGAAGACGGCGACACCGTCATCCTGCGCGGCCACTGCCTGCGCCAGGGCTTCAGGCGCATCGGCTTCGGCGAATGCCGCGGCACCGTGCTGCCGGCGCGCCAGCCCGTCCTTTCCGTTTGAGAACCTGACCCCATGAGCAACGCAACCCCTTCCCAAAATCTGCCGCTCGCCGGCCTGCGTGTCGTCGAATTCACCCACATGGTCATGGGCCCGACTTGCGGCATGGTGCTGGCCGACCTGGGCGCCGAGGTCATCAAGGTCGAGCCCATAGACGGCGACCGCACGCGCCACCTGCTGGGCGCGGGCGCGGGTTTCTTCCCCATGTTCAACCGCAACAAGAAGAGCATCGCGCTGGACCTGCGCAGCCCCGCGGGCGCCGAGGCGGCGCGCCGCCTCGCGGCCAGCGCCGACGTGGTGGCCGAGAACTTCAAGCCCGGCACCATGGCCAAGTACGGCCTGGACTACGCCAGCCTGTCCAAGACCAACCCGCGCCTGATCTACGTGAGCCACAAGGGCTTCCTGCCCGGCCCCTACGAGCACCGCACGGCGCTGGACGAGGTGGTGCAGATGATGGGCGGCCTGGCCTACATGACCGGCCGGCCCGGCGACCCGCTGCGCGCCGGCAGCAGCGTCAACGACATCATGGGCGGCATGTTCGGCGCCATAGGTGCGCTCGGTGCGCTGATCCAGCGCGGCATCACCGGCCGCGGCCAGGAAGTGCAGAGCGCGCTGTTCGAGAACAACGTGTTCCTGGTCGGCCAGCACATGCTGCAGTACGCGATCACCGGCCAGCCCGCCGCGCCCATGCCCGACCGCATCTCGGCCTGGGCCGTGTACGACGTGTTCACCGTCAAGGACGGCGAGCAGATCTTCCTGGCCGCGGTCAGCGACGCGCAATGGGCCACCTTCTGCGACGCGCTGGGCTTCGCCGACCTCAAGGCCGACCCGCGCTACGCGACCAACAACGAGCGCGTGCGCCTGCGCCCCCAGCTGCTGCCCGAGCTGCGCGAGCGCCTGGCCCGGCGCAGCGCAGCCGAGCTCGCGGCCCTGTTCGAGCAGGCGGGCCTGCCGTTCGCGCCCATCCGCAAGCCCGAGGAGCTCTACGACGACGAGCACCTCAAGGCCACCGGCGGCCTAGCCGAGATCCGCCTGCCGGACGGCGCGCGCGCCGGCCAGACCGCGCAGACCACCTTGCTGCCCTTCACCATGGACGGCCAGCGCCCGGGCGTGCGCCTGCAGCCGCCGACCATGGGCCAGCACACGGCCGAGCTGCTGGCCGGCCTGGGCTACACGCCGGCCGACCTAGCGGCCCTGCGCGAGCAGGGGGCGGTGGCCTGAAGCTCGATGCGCCTGGCGCCGCCCTTGTCCCGGGTCTGCGCCTGCATGGCGCGTGACCGGGCGTCGCATTTCGCGATGACTTTTCCCTCCCGTTCGCCGATAGCATCGGCGCGCGGGTGTTTCATCAAGCAAGCCTGACCCATTCCTACAGGAGACAAACATGAGTCGAATTTCTGCCCTCACCCTGCCGCGCCGCCTGGTGCTGGCCGGCCTGGCGCTGGGCCTCGCAGCGGCGGCCCTGCCGCGCGTGGCGCTGGCCCAGGCCTCCGACAAGCCCATCAAGTTCATCCTGCCCGTGGCCAGCGGCTCGGGCGTGGACACCATCACGCGCGCCACCAGCGTGGCGGTCTCCAAGGCCCTGGGCCATGCGGTGGTGGTGGAGAACCAGCCCGGCGCCGGCGGCGTGATCGGTACGGCCGCGATGATCAAGTCGCCGCCGGACGGCTTCACGCTCAGCGTGGTGTCGAACAACCACGTGATCTACCCCAGCGTGCTCAAGTCCGTGCCCTTCGATCCGGTGGGCGACATCACGCCGATCACCGTCATGGGCACCACGCCGCTGGTGCTGGTGGTCAACCCCAAGGTGCCGGCCCACAACGCCAAGGAGCTCGTGGCCCTGCTCAAGTCCAAGCCCGGCCAGTTCAACTTCGCCTCCTCGGGCAACGGCACCATCCTGCACCTGGCGGCCGAGATGTTCGTCGACGAGGCCGGCGTCAAGGCCAAGCACATTCCCTACAAGGGCGTGGGCCCCATGCTGACCGACCTCATGGGTGGCCAGGTGGAGTTCGGCGTGCTGGCCCTGCCGTCGATCCAGGCCCATCTCAAGAGCGGGGCGCTGCGCGCCATCGGCACCTCGTCGGCGCAGCGCCTGGCCGCCGCGCCCGAGATCCCGACCTTCGCCGAGCAGGGCCTGCCGGGCTACGTGGTCGAAGGCTGGTTCGCCGTGGTCGGCCCCAGGAACCTGCCGGCCGCCGACGTCAAGCGCATCCATGCGGCCTTCAGCACGGCCTTCGCCACCGCCGAGGTCAAGGAGACCATGGCCAAGCAGGGCAACAGCATCTCGATGAGCTCGCCGGAAGCGGCCACGGCCTTCTTCCGCAGCGAGCTGGCCAAGTATTCGGCCCTGGTCAAGAAGGCCGGGATCGAGCCGCAGTAAGGCAGGGCTTTCCTCAGTCACCCCAGCCCGCCTCGCGCGGGCTTGTTTTTGCCCCCAGACTTGCCAAGGGGTAGGGGGGCTGTGCCACAATGGTCGACTGCTGCACAATATTTCGCGACCGACCGGTCGGTTAATAAGTATTATGCCTAATTCTTCCATCAACGCGAGCCCACAGCCATGACCACTCTTCTTCAAAGCTTCATAGCCGGCCGCTGGATCGGCCAGCAGGCGGCCCAGGCGCTGAAAAGCGCCGTCAACGGCCAGACCGTGGCCCAGACCCATGCCGAGGCGATCGACTTCGGCGAGGCGGTGGACTATGCGCGCCGCGTGGGCCTGCCGGGCCTGCTGGCGCTCGATTTCCAGCAGCGCGCCGCGCGCCTGAAGGCCCTGGCCAAGTACCTGGGCGAGCGCAAGGAAGAGCTCTACGCGGTTTCGGCCCACACCGGCGCCACGCGCACCGACAGCTGGATCGACATCGAGGGCGGCAGCGGCACGCTGTTCTCCTACGCCGGCGTGGGCAGCAGCGAGCTGCCCAGCGGCAACCTGATCCACGAGGGCCCGGCGCTGCAGCTGGGCAAGAAGGGCCTGTTCGGCGGCACCCACATCCTGGTGCCGCGCGGCGGCATTGCGGTCCACATCAACGCCTTCAACTTCCCCATCTGGGGCCTGCTCGAGAAGTTTGCGCCCAGCTTCCTGGCCGGCATGCCCTGCATAGGCAAGCCCGCCACGGCTACCAGCTACCTGACCGAGGCCATGGTGCGCCTGGTCAACGAATCGGGCATCCTGCCGGCCGGCGCGCTGCAGCTGGTGATCGGCAGCACCGGCGACCTGCTGGACCGCCTGGACGGCAGCGACGTCGTGACCTTCACCGGCTCGGCCGACACGGCCGCCAAGCTGCGCGTGCACCCCAACATCGTGCGCAACAGCATCCCCTTCAACGCCGAGGCCGACTCGCTGAACTGCGCCATCCTGGCCCCGGACGTGACGCCCGACGACGAGGAGTTCGACCTGTTCGTCAAGGAAGTGGCGCGCGAGATGACCGTCAAGGCCGGCCAGAAATGCACGGCGATCCGCCGCGCCATCGTGCCGCGCCAGCACCTCGACGCCGTGGCCGAGCGCCTGGCGGCGCGCCTGGCCAAGACCGTGGTGGGTGACCCCTCGGTCGAGGGCGTGAAGATGGGCGCGCTGGCCTCGCTGGACCAGCAGGCCGACGTGGCCGAGCGCGTGGCGCTGCTGCGTCAGGGGGCCGAGCTGGTCTACGGCGGCGGCCAGGGCTTCGCGCCGCTGGGCGAGGGCGTCGCCGGGGGGGCTTTCTTCCAGCCCACGCTGCTGCTGTCGCGCCAGCCGCTGGCCCACGACGCGGTGCACGACGTCGAGGCCTTCGGCCCGGTCAGCACGCTGATGCCCTACGAGGGCATTGAAGAAGCGCTGCAGCTGGCCGCGCGCGGCAAGGGCAGCCTGGTCAGCACCCTGGTGACCAAGGACCCGGCCACGGCCGCGACCATGGTGCCGGCCCTGGCCGCGCTGCACGGCCGCGTCCATGTGCTGGACCGCGAGTCGGCGCCCGAGTCGACCGGCCACGGCTCGCCGCTGCCGGTGCTCAAGCATGGCGGCCCGGGTCGCGCCGGCGGCGGCGAGGAGCTCGGTGGCCTGCGCGCCGTCACGCACCTGCTGCAGCGCGCCGCGGTGCAGGGCTCGCCCACCATGCTGACTGCCGTGACGCGCGAGTACGTGCGCGGCGCCAAGGTGATCGAGACCGGCACGCACCCGTTCCGCCGCCATTTCGAGGACATCCAGATCGGCGAGTCGCTGCTGACTGCGTCGCGCGTGATCGGCGACGAGGATGTCCATGCCTTCGGCAAGCTGACTGGCGACATGTTCTACATGCACTTCGACGAGGAAGCCGCCAAGGCCTCGCCGTTCGGCAAGCGCATCGCCCACGGCTACCTGGTGCTGTCCGATGCGGCCGGCCTGTTCGTGGTGCCCGAGCCGGGCCCGGTGCTGGCCAACTACGGCCTGGACACCCTGCGCTTCGTCAAGCCCGTGGGCATAGGCGACAGCATCCAGGTGCGCCTGACCTGCAAGCGCAAGATCGACCGCAACAAGAAGGACGCCAACGGCCAGGGCCAGGGCGTGGTGGCCTGGGACGTGGAAGTCAAGAACCAGGACGGCGAGCTGGTGGCCAGCTACGACATCCTGACCCTGGTGTCGAAGAAGGCCTGATCAGGCAGCCTGTGCCCGGTAATGCGCCACGGTGGCCGCGAGGCCCTGGGCCAGCGTGGTGCGCTGGCGCCCCGGCAGCAGCGCGTCCAGGCCTTCCTCGTCTAGGCCGGGCGCAATCGTGAGCGGCGGGCCCACCGCGTCCAGCCGGGCACCAGGCGGCGGATCTCGGCCATTACCTGGTCCACGGTGGCGGTTTCGCCGACCAGGTTGTAGACGCTGGCGCCCTGGGCCGGCGTGAGCAGGGCCTGCTCGAAGGCGGTGGCCACGTCGTCCACGTAGATCAGGCCCGAGGCGCCGGTATAGCCTATCGTGTACGGCTCGTCGCGCACGGCGGCGCGGCAGGCAATGCTGGGGCCGGCGCTGATACCGCTCTCGCGCCCGGGCCCGTAGACCACGAAGGGCCTGAAGCCCACGCTGGCCAGGCCATGGTCGCGCCAGTAGGCGCGCGCCGAGCCTTCCACGGCGAGCTTGAAGGCGCCGTAATGCGTGGCCGGCAGCGGCTGGCGCGCATCGTCGGGGCCGTAGACGCCCGCGGTGCTGGCGTAGACCAGCTGGCGCAGGCCCTGGGCGCGCGCCGCCTCGAACAGGTTGAGCGAGCCGATCAGGTTGATCCAGGAGTCTGTCGGGCTCTGGGATGGCCCCGCGCCGGGGCGAGTCGGGGCGCCAGGCGAGGCGGCGGCGACGCCGCATGGCCGAGCCATGCAAGGAGCCGGCAACGACGCATGGCGCCCCGAATCGCCCCGGCCCGAAGGGTTGGGCCGGAAACCGGGCCGATGCGGCGTTGCAAATGCTCGCCGGACGGCTAGTCCGGCTGCGCTTTGCGCCTTGCCTCGACCCGGTTTCTGGCCCAACGCGGGGCCATCCCAGAGCCCGACAGACTCCTTGCGCCGCGCACCGGGTCGGCCGCGCAGGCCGGGGTCAGCACGCCGGCCAGGTGGACGATGCCGTCGCAGCCTGCGGCGGCGCGCCGCACGGCCGCGCCGTCGCGGATGTCGCCGACCTGCCAGTCCAGGGACTGGGCCAGGGCGTGGCCCGCGACCTCGGCGACGATGCGGCGCTCGGCGCTGATGTCGAACACCCGCGCCGCGATGCCGCGCCGCGCCAGGCGGCGGATGATCCAGGCGCCGAGGAAGCCGCTGCCGCCGGTGACCAGGACTTGTTTCATGTTTGCTCCTTCAGCGGTCCAGCGGGGGCTTGCCCGGGCGGCCCGGGATCATGGCCAGCATGTGGTCGGAGATGCCGCCGTCGACCACCAGGTTCTGGCCCGTCACGTAGGCCGCGCCGGCGCTGGCCAGCCAGGCCACGGCCGCGCCCACGTCCTCGGCGCGGCCGATGCGGCCCAGCGGCACCAGGGCCTCGCGCCGGGCCAGGGTGCCGGGGTCCTGGTAGACGGCCTCGGTCAGCGGGGTGCGGATCATGCCGGGGCAGACCGTGTTGACGCGTATGCCCGGCTCGGCCCATTCCTGGGCGAGCTGGCGGCACAGCATGATCAGCGCGGCCTTGGCGGCCGAGTAGGCGCCGTAGCCGGGATGCGGGGTGAGGCCCGACATCGAGGCGACGGCCGTGATGCTGCCGCGTGTGCGCGCCAGTGGCTCGCGGGCGGCCTGGGCCAGCAGCCAGGCCGAGCGGGTGTTGAGGTTGAACGTCGCGTCCCACTGGGCCAGCGGCAGGTCGGCCAGGCGGCCGGGCCCGGAGGCGCCGGCGTTGCAGACCAGGGCCGTGAGCTCGCCGCCGCCGGCCTGGGCCTGCGCGACCAGGGCCGCGCATTGCTGCGCATCGGTGAGGTCGCCGCTCACGCCGCCGGCCGTGGCGCCGGCGGCGCGCAACTCGGCCAGCAGGGCCTGCAGGCGCTCGCCGGGCTGCGAGGCCGCGGCGCTGAGGTGGATGGGGGCGCCGTCCCGGCGTGCCTGGTCGATCAGCGCGAAGCAGATCGCGCGGCCTATGCCGCCCGTGGCACCGGTCACCAGGGCGTGGCGGGGAGGGGTGGCCTGCATGGCGCTCAGAGCTTGCAGTCGGGCGAGGGCTGGGGCGCCAGCGTGGCCGGGAAGCTCTGCTGGATCACCGGGCGCAGCTTGCCGCCCTCGGCCTTGACCACGCCGACGTAGTTGGGGATCAGCAGCTGGTTGTCCTGGGCGCGCATGGTGACTTGGCCGTACACGGTGTCCAGCTGGGCGCCGCGCAGGGCCTTGGCCACTTCGGCGGGCTTGACGCTGCCGGCCTTCTTCACGCCCTCGAACATGACCTGGATGCCGTTGTAGGCAGCGCCTTCGTTCTCGGTCGGCAGGCGGTTGAACTTGGCCTTGAAGGCCTGGACGAAGGCCTTGTTGCGCGGGTTGTCGATCTCGGCGCCGTAGCCGATGTTGCCCCAGGTGCCCTCGGTGGCCTTGCCGGTCGCGTCGGCCACGTACTGGAAGATCAGCGCATGGCCCAGCAGGCGCTTAGGGCCGATCAGGCCGAACTCCTGGGCCTGCTTGACGAAGGCGATGCCGTCGCGGCCGACGATGGCGACCCAGACCGCCTGGGCGTCGGAGGCCTTGAGCTGGGCGATGTAGGGCGAGAAGTCCTTGGTGCCCATGGGCACGTAGAGCGACAGGTCGGCTTTCTTGCCCAGTGCGGCGGCCTTCTTGACGAAGGATTCGCCGGAGTCGCGGCCCCAGACGTAGTCGGAGGCGATCACGGCGTAGTTCTGCTCCTTGAAGCTCTTCATCCACTCGCCGATCATGGCCAGGTCCATGGCGTCGGAGTGGTTGGTGCGGAAGCTGCGCGCCTTGCAGCTGTCGCCGGTCATCTTGTCCGACTTGGACAGGGTGCCGAAGTAGACCGCGTCCCAGCGCTCCAGGTTCTGGGCGATGGCCATCGAGATGGAGGAGGGGATGGCGCCGATCAGCAGGTTGTGGCCATCGCGCGCGAGCTTCTCGGCCACGCGGCGGCCGGCGTCGGGCGTGCCCTCGTCGTCGGCGACCTGCACCTTGACCTCGCGGCCGTCCACGCCGCCCTTGGCATTGGCCTCGTCGATCGCGAACTGGATGGCGCGCAGCACCTCCTCGCCCTGCTGGGCGAACTGGCCGGACTTGGACGTCACGAGGCCGACCTGGACCGGCTCCTTCTTCTGCGCGAGTGCCGCGAAGGGCAGGATGGCGCTGAGGGCCAGGGCGGCGAGGGGTTTGAGCTTCGACATGCTTTGTCTCCGAAAGGTGAGGATGGGAATACCGGATGCGGTCCGGCGGCCGGTCTTGCAAGAAAAGCGGTTCAGACCATCACATGGGCCTCGAGGTCGGCGAGCCCCTGGCGCGAGTTGACGACCTCGCCCTGGGCCACTACCGAGCCCTTGGCCATGGCGCAGTAGCGCTCGGCCACACGGGTGACCAGGCTCATGTTCTGCTCGATCAGCAGCAGGGCCGTGCCCTGGTCCGCGACCTTGTTGAAGATCTGGGCCAGCTGGTCCACGATCACCGGGGCCAGGCCCTCGGTCGGCTCGTCGAGCAGGATCAGCGCGGGGTTGGCCATCAGCGCCCGCCCCACGGCCAGCATCTGCTGCTGGCCGCCCGAGAGCGCCGTGCCCGGCGTGTGGGCGCGCTCCTCGAGGATGGGGAACAGCTTGTAGATCGCGGGCACGGTCCAGGGCCCCTTGCGGCCCACGGCCGCGCCCAGCAGCAGGTTCTCCTCCACCGTGAGGTTGGCGACGATGCGCCGGCCCTGCGGCACCACCACCACGCCATGCTGGGCGGCCAGGTAGGGGCGCGGCCGCGGCAGGAGCTTGCCGCCCAGGCGGATCTCGCCGCCGCGCAGCGCGGCCAGGCCCAGGATGGTGTTGACCACCGTGGTCTTGCCCACGCCGTTGCGCCCGATCAGCGCCACGCGCTCGCCGGGGTTCACCGTGAGGCTGAGGCCGTGCAGGATATGGGCAGAGCCATAAAAAGCATTGACGTTCTCAAGTTTCAGCAAGGCGGTCATGCAGCGCTCCCGAGATAGGCTTCGCGCACGCGCGGGTCGGCGCGCACGGCGGCCGGCTCGCCACTGGCGATCACGCGGCCCAGTTCAAACACCGTCACGACATCGGAGATGCCGAACACCACGTCCATGTCGTGCTCGACCAGCAGCACGGACACCTCCCAGCGCGAGGTCAGCGCCTTCAGATGCCTGGCCAGGTCGTGCGACTCCTTGACCGACAGTCCGGCCATGGGCTCGTCGAGCAGCAGCACGCTGGGCCGGCCCACCAGGGCCAGTGCCAGGTCCAGCCGGCGCTGCTGGCCGTAGCCCAGGTCTTCGGCGATCGCGTCGGAAAGCGGCAGCAGGTCCAGCTCCTGGAGCACCGCGTCGGCGTCGGCGTCCGGGTCTGCCACGCCCATCTTGTAGGAGGCCAGCTCGACCTGCTTGCGCACCGGCATCTGGCCGAACACGCTGGTGCGCTGGAAGCTGCGCGAGAGGCCGCGCATGCGGCGCTCGCTCACGCCTAGCGCGCTCACATCCTGGCCGCCCAGCATCACCTTGCCGCGCGTGAGGCGCCGGCGGCCGGTGATGGCGTCGATCACGGTGGACTTGCCGGCGCCGTTGGGGCCGATCAGGCCGCGGATCTCGCCCTTCCTGAGCGTCAGCGAGACGCCGTCCACCGCCTTGACGCCGCCGTAGTGGATGGCGACGTCCTCGGCCTGCAACACGAATTCACTCATGGCCATTCCTTTCAGTGCGCGGTGGCGGAGTGGGTGGCGGGCGCCGCCGCGGCGCCCCGCGGGCGGGCCGCGGCCAGGGGCGCGTGGCGCTTGCGTGGCCGGGCCAGGCGCTGCAGGGCGCCGGCCATGCCGCTCGGGGAGAACACGATCACGGTGATCAGCGCGATGCCGAAGATCGCCATCCAGTGGTTGGCCCAGTCGCCCAGGATGTCCTTGGCCAGGAAATAGACCATGGCGCCCAGCACCGGGCCCCACAGCGCCTTGTAGCCGCCGACCACCACCATCATCAGCGCCACGCCGGAGACGCTCCAGTGCAGGCTCTCGGGCGAGACGAAGCCGGTGTTCAGCGCCGACAGCACGCCGGCCACCGAGGTGATGCCGGCCGACAGCGCGAACAGCGCGGCGCGCGGCAGCAGGGTGCGGATGCCGATGAAGCGCGCGCGCTCCTCGTTGTCGCGCACCGCCTCGGTGACGGCGCCGAAGCGCCCGTGCAGCGCCAGCGACAGGCCCAGCATGCACAGCACCAGCACCACCCAGCAGACCAGGAACATGGGGGCCGGGCGCAGCAGGGCCGAGGTGGAGAGGCCGAACAGCTGGCTCGGCCAATCGATGTTCATGCCGTCGGCGCCGCCGGTCAGGCCGCGCGAGCGCGAGGCGGTGAGGAAGAACATCTGGCCCACGGCCAGGGTCAGCATGCCGAAGGCGATGCCGGGCACGCGCACGATGATCAGGCCGAGCAGGAAGCCGAAGGCCGTGAGGCCGAGCACGGCGATCACGATGGCGGCCTCGGCCGGCACGGCCTTGAGCTGCAGCAGGATGCCAACCACATAGCCGGCCGAGCCGAAGAACAGGGCATGGCCGAAGCTGGCCATGCCGTTCTGGCGCAGCAGCAGGCCCAGGCCGAGCGCGAACACGGCGTAGATCGTGGCCTGGGTCAGCAGCGACAGCGCGGTGCCCGAGCTGACGGCGAAGGTGAGGGCGAGGCCGGCCAGCAGTGCGGCGGCGGCGCAGGCCAGGAGGCGGGACAGGGACATGATGGGACCTCCTTCAGGTACGGCTGCCAGCAAAGCCCGCGGGCTTCCACAGCAGGATGGCGACCATCAGCGCAAACGGCAGCACGGCCGACAGGTCGGGCAGGTAGACCGCGCCGAGCGCCTGCACCTGGCCCAGCACCAGCGCCGCGACGAAGGCGCCGGCCAGGCTGCCCAGGCCGCCGATCACCACCACCACGAAGGAGTCGATCAGCACGTCGCTGCTCATGGCCGGCGAGAGCGCGAGAAAGGGCGCGGCCACCACGCCGGCCAAGCCGGCCAGGGCCGTGCCCAGGCCCACCACGCCGGCGCTCAGCGCGTCGGTGTTGACGCCCTGCATGGCGGTGGTGGTGGGGTCGGTGCTGGCGGCGCGCACGAACAGGCCGAGCTTGGAATGGCGCAGCCACAGGCTCAGGCCCAGCGCCACCAGGGCGCCCACGGCGACCACCGCGACTCGGTAGGCCGGCACCGGCGCGCCCAGCAGCTCGACCGAGCGGCTCAGCAGATCGGGCGCGGGCACCGAGAGGTTGCCCTTGCCCCAGGTGGTCTGCACGAAGTCCTCGATCACCAGCAGCAGGCCGAAGGTGACCAGCACCACGGTGAGCGGGTCGCGGTCCTGCAGCAGGCGAAAGCCCCAGCGGTCGAGCAGCACGCCGACCACGGCCATCAGGGCCGGGGCGGCGAGCAGGGCCACCCAGAAGTTGCTGTGGGTGGCGATCGAGTAGCCTAGGTAGGCCCCCAGCATGTAGAGCGAGCCGTGGGCGAAGTTCACCACTCGGCGCAGGCCGTAGATCAGGGCCAGGCCCGAGCACATCACGATCAGCAATGCGCCGTAGACCAGGCCGTTGAACAGGTGGATGGTCAGCATCTGTCTGTCTCCTAGTGTTGTTGCGAAAATTCCGGCGCGAGCCGGTGGCAGCCAGTCCTCATGACAGCTCCGAGGACAGGCCGGGCAAGGCGCTTTCGGTGGCACCGAAGGCCGACCAGCCGCCGTCGACGCTCAAGCTGGCGCCTGTGACGTAGCTGGCCCGGGGCGAGGCCAGGAACACGATGGCCTCGGCGATTTCCGCCGGCTCGGCCATGCGGCCCAGCGGCGTGCGGTGCTGGATGGCAGGGCCGTCGACCGCGCCCTGGCGCACCAGCTCGGCCACCAGCGCGGTGCGCACGTAGCCGGGCGCGACCGCGTTGACGCGTATGCCCTCGCGCGCCCATTCGCTGGCCAGGGCGCGCGTCATGCCGAGCAGGCCGGCCTTGGCCGCGCTGTAGGCGTTGCGGCCCGGGATGCCGACTAAGCTGGCGATGGAGCCCAGGTTGACGATGGCGCCGCGGTTGCCGCGCGCGTCGCGGGCTTGGCCGCGCATGTGCGCCAGCACGGCCTGGCTCATCAGGAAGCTGCCGCGCAGGTGCACGGCCAGCACGCGGTCGAAGGCCGCGGCGCTCTGGTCCAGCGTGGGCGCGGTCTGGTCGGCGATGCCGGCGTTGTTCACCAGGGCGTCGAGGCGGCCGAAGCGGTCCAGCGTAGCGGCCACGGCGGCCTGCACGCTGTCTGCGTCGGTCACGTCGCAGCCCAGGCCCAGGTGACGGTCGCCGAGCTCGGCGGCACGGGCCTGGGCGGCCTCGGCGCGCAGGTCGAGCAAGGCCACGCGCCAGCCCTGGGCCGCGAATTCGCGCGCCGTGGCCCAGCCTATGCCGTCGGCGGCGCCGGTGACGATGGCGACGGCAGGCGCGAGGGGTTGAGCATCCCCCTGCGCGGGCAGCGCATGCGTGTTGGGATCGGTCATGGCTTAGCTCCTGGGGCTGGGCAGGCCGGGCATGTCCGCCGCCTTGATCAGGCGCGTCTCCTGCGCGGTGATCAGGTGGGCCGAGGCCTGCAGGTAGGCCGGGAAGTCCGGGTGCGTATCGCGCGCCCGGCAGCGCCGCTCGTAGTCGGCCAGGTCCTCGTAGGCCCAGAGGTGCACGAACTGGTTCTGCGGGCCCACGAGGCTGGTGTAGAAGCCGATCGGGTGGCCCAGGGTCTCGATCAGGATGGGCATGGCCATGCGGTTGAACACCTCGAGGAACTCGGGCATCTTGCGCAGGGCGATGGTGTAGACGCGGTGGTCTATCAGCGTCCTGTGGCTCATGCGGCGACTCCTTTCGCGACCTCGACGTTCGCGACCCGGCCCTGGGCCCGGTCGGCGATGTGGTTGCCGGTCACGAAGCCGAAGGTCATGTTCGGGCCGTGCGTGATGCCGGCGCCAGGGTAGTTGCCGCCCATCACGCTGGCGCGGTCGTTGCCCACCGCGTACAGGCCGTCGATGGGCTGGCCGTCGCGCTTGAGCACCTCGCCGATCACGCTGGTCTGGATGCCGTCGAAGGTGCCGAGGTCGCCCATCACCACCCTCACGGCGTAGAACGGGCCTTTTTCCACCGGCGCCACGCAGGGATTGGGCTGCTGATCGGGGTCGGCCAGGTAGCGGTTGAACGAGCTGCGGCCGCGGCCGAAGGCCGGATCCTCGCCGCGCACGGCGTGTTGGTTGTAGTCGCGCACGGTCTGCTCCAGGCCTGCGGCGTCCATGCCGCAGGCGCGGGCCAGCTCGGCCAGGGTCTTGCCCTGGTAGAGGTAGCCGTTCTTGATGTGGCGGGCTATCGGCATGGGCGCGGGCTTGACATAGCCCAGGCCGTACTTGGCCAGCGTGGTCTTGTCGCAGACCAGCCACATGGCCGTCTCCTTCTGGCCTTCGCAGGCTCGCGTGAGCGCGGCGCCCACGTCGTGGTAGGAGTTGGACTCGTTGGTGAAGCGCTTGCCGTTCTTGAGCACGCCGATCACGCCGGGCTTGTAGCGGTCCAGCAGGTGGGGGAACACGCCGAACTCGCCGTTTCCGAAGGGTACGCGCGACACCGGCATCCAGGCCGCGCTGTCCGTGAAGCGTATGTCGACCCGGCCGCCGGCCGCCTCGGCCATGTTGACGCCGTCGCCGGTGTTGCCGACCGGCGTGGGCGAGAGGTGCTCGTGGCCGCGCCGCAGATGCGGGTAGGCCTTGGCGATGCGCTTGATGTCGTGCGGAAAGCCGCCGCAGGCCAGCACCACGCCATGGCGCGCGACGATGCGGCGCTCACCGCCTGCGCCGCCTGTACGCACGCCTGCCACCCTGTTGCCCTTGAAGATCAGCTCCTTGGCCGGCGTGCCGGTCAGGATGGGGATGCCCAAGTCCAGCGCCGACTTGGCCAGCCGCGCCGCCAGCGCGTTGCCGCTGGTCACGTTGATGCCGCGGCGGTAGAGCGCCAGCTCCTTGAGGTGGGTGGCCAGGCGCTTGGCGACATACACGAAGGAGGTCAGCGACTGGGTGGCGCGGAAGAAATGCTTGAGGTCGGCATTGGACGAGTTGAACATCATGCCGATGAAGGTGATGGTCTTGAGCGGCGGCTTCAGGCGCGCCATGTCCTTGCCCAGGCCGCGGATGTCGTAGGGCGCGGCCAGGATGGAGCGGCCCAGGTCCACGCCGCCAGCCCCGTCGGGGTGGTAGTCGGGGTAGAGCGTGGGCACGAACTGCATCTCGGTCTCGCGCTCGAAGAATTCGACCATCCTGGGGCCGTTGTCGAGGAAGGCCTCGACGGCCGCCTCGTCGTAGTGCTGGCCGGTCTCGGCCATCATGTAGCGGCGCACGGCCTCGCGCGTGTCGGCCGGGTTCTGCTTGCGCCCATGGTGGTTGAGCGGGATCCAGAGCACGCCGCCGGACAGGGCGGTGGTGCCGCCGAACACCGGCTCCTTCTCCAGCACGAGCACATCGAGGCCGCGCTTCTTCGCGGTGATGGCCGTGGCCAGGCCGGCGGCGCCGGAGCCGACGACGATCAGGTCATATTCAAGCTGGTTGCCCATCAGTGCCTCGGTTCTAGGAGGTTTGGTTGAAGCCGGGGCGGGGCACCATGTCCATCAGCATGGAGGACATGCCGCCGTCGACCACGATCTCGGCCGCGTTGACATAGGCCGAGCGCGGGCTGGCCAGGAACAGCGCGACGTCGGCGATGTCCTGCGGCTCGCCGATGCGGCGGCTGGCAGTGACGGCGGCGCGCTTTTGCGCTAAGCCCGGTTCCTCGTAGAACCTGGCCGACAGGGCGGTGCGGATCATGCCGGGGCAGATGGCGTTGCTGCGCACGCCCTGCGGCCCCCATTCCACGGCCATCTGGCGCGACATCAGCAGCACGCCGGCCTTGCTGGCGCTGTAGGCGCCGCTGGCGGTCTGGGGCGCGAGGCCGGAGATCGAGGCCACGTGGACGATGCTGCCGCGGCCGGCCGCGCGCATGGGCTTGGAGAAGGCGCGCGCGCACAGCAGGTAGCCGGTCAGGTTCACGGCCAGCACGCTGTTCCAGTCGGCCAGGCTGACTTCGGCCAGGCTGCCGGGGCGCAGCAGGCCGGCGTTGTTGACCAGCACCGCGCCGGCGCCGAGCTCGGCCTGCACGCGCTCGGCCGCGGCCTGCACGCTGGCCTCGTCGGCGATGTCGCAGCTCACGGCGAGAGCGGTGGCACCAGCGGCCGCGAGTTCGGCCGCGACGCGCTCGCAGCCGGCGGCGTCGCGGTCGAGCAGGGCGACCTGGGCGCCGGCCTGGGCCAAGCCCTGGGCGATGGCCGCGCCTATGCCGCTGGCGGCGCCGGTCACGACACAGACCTGGCCTGCAAGGCCCAGCCAGTGACGGGATGAATCGGACATGTGGTCTCCTCGGGAAGCGATGCTGGATTGTTCGTTCCGCAGGCCTCGCACAGTTTGACGATTCACGCCAACAGCAGGACAATTCGTGCATTCTTTTTAGGAGCAGCTTCCGTGGCTCGGGTTATCCCTAACTACGCGCTCTACGGCGATCAGGCCCAGCCGGGCTGGCACAACTCGTTCGATTTCGAGTGGATTCCGCAGCGCTCCCGCCCGTACAACTGGGAGATACAGCCGCATCTGCACGATGCCTTCGTGCAGATCCTGTACCTGACCGAGGGCTCGGTCGAGGTGCAGCTGGACAATGCCAAGTGGCTGGCCCGCGCGCCCTGCCTGCTCTTGATTCCGGCACAAACCGTGCACGGCTTTCATTTCTCCACCGACGTCAACGGCCCCGTGGTCACGGCCACGCAGCGCCCGCTGGAGTCGCTGGCCGCGGTGCTCATGCCCGAGCTCGTGCAGACCCTGCGCAAGCCCGCCGTGATCCTGCTCGACGACGCCAGCCGCCATGCCGAGGCGTTGATGCCTCTGTTCCTGGCGATCGAGCGCGAGTCGCGCATGCACGCCATCGGCCAGGTCGCGGCGGGCATGTCGCTGATCACCGCGGTGCTGGTGCAGATCGCGCGCCTGGGCGACCTGATGCAGCCCACGCCGCTGACGGTGAGCTCGCGCAAGACGCAGCAAATCGAGAAGTTCCGCGCCCTGGTCGACGAGCATTTCAAGAAGCACCTGGCCATGTCGGCCTACGCCAGCCAGCTCGGCATCACGCCGGGCCAGCTCTCGCGCCTGTGCCGCGAGGTGCTGGGCATCTCCAGCCTGGAGGTGATCAACGCGCGCCTGGTGCACGAGGCGCAGCGCGACCTGGTCTACACCAGCGTCAGCATCAAGCAGCTGGCCGGCCAGCTGGGCTTTGCCGACGAGGCCTATTTCGGCCGCTTCTTCCGCAAGCACACGGGACTGAGCCCGCGCGAGTTCCGCGCGCGCGCGCTGCAGGCCCTGCTCAAGCCCGAAGGCGACGGTGTCCGATCTTCAAGAGCTCAGCCAACGTCAGTGGCGACGCCTTTGCTGAATCAAGCCCCGGCGCGGCGGTAAGCTCCCGGCGCGCTGCCGGTCCAGCACTTGAACGCGCGCTGGAAGGCCGCGCTGTCGGCGAACCCCAGTTCGCCAGCCAGCGTCGCCAGCGGCACCGTGCTGGTGTTCAGGCGGACGATCGCGATGTCGCGTCGCAACTCGTCCTTCAGCGACTGAAATGCCGTTCCCTCGCTGGCCAGGCGCCTTTGCAGTGTGGAAGTCGCCATGTGCATGGCTTCGGCCGTCGCGGCAAGGTCGGGCCATGCAGGCTGCGTCCGCTGGAGATGATTGCGTACGCGCGCGCTAACCACGTCACCGCGCCGTGGTGCGATGATATTGCCCTGCGCATCGGCCAGGAAGGTGCGCAGCGCGGCCTCATCCCGGCGCACCGGGTCCTGCAGCCGTCTCGCGTCGAACCAGAAGGCAGACTGGGGCCGCTCGAAATGCAGCGACGCAGGAAAGACCTTGCCGTAGCTGCCCGCGTACAGCGGCGTCTCGAACGCAAAGTCGAAGCGTGCGGCGGGCAAGCGGCCGCCCGCCAGCCATGCCAGCAAGCGCCAGAACACGCGCAGCAACAGTTCATGCAGAAAGGCAGGACGCACCACCGACGGGTCGCTGAAGCGCAGGGCCAGCCCCGCCAGCGCGCCCTCGCGCACCGGCTCCAGCACCACATCGTCCTGCAGCAGACGGAAGGTGCGGGCGACGCGCCGAATGGCCACCTCCAGGTTCGGTGCGCCCAGCGCGGAACGGGACGTCAACGCAAAGCTGCCGCGCTTGAGGGTCCGCGAAAAGAAGCCGAGACCATCGTCGTCGAGGCGGTCGATCAACAGCCGAAACAGCGCCACATACTGGTCCGCGGTCACGCGGGCGCCGGCCTGCTGGAGCAGTTCGGGGGCGATGCCCGCATCGGCCAGGAAGGCGTCACAAGGCTGGCCGCGGGCCATAACTCCGGACAGCATGCCGTGCACGAAGGCGATCGGGATCGTGACCGGGTGATGCAGCATCAAGCGGGAAAGAGTCGTGGATTGAGGTCTTTTGCCATGCGATCGAGGCAATGGGCAATTGTCGGCTCGATCGCTCGTTTTTACCATGAGCGACATACGCAACAGGCTCGCGCATTGACGGGCCGTATGGAGACAAGTATGTACCTCACTCAAGCCTTGCACCGGGCGGTGCAGCAACACCCTGAGCGCATCGCGGTTCGCTTCGGCAACCGCCAAAGCAGCTTCCGCCAACTGGCCGACCGCGTGGCGCGCCTGGCCGGCGCCCTGCAGAAGCTGGGCATGCAAGGCGGCGATCGCGTTGCGATGCTGTCGCTCAATTCCGACTGCTACCTCGAATACCAGATGGCGGTGCCCTGGGGCGGCGGCGTGCTAAACCCCTGCAACATCCGCTGGTCGGCGGCCGAGATCCTGTATTCGCTGGACGACTCGGGCTCGTCCATCCTGTTGGTCGACGAGACCTTCCGACCCTTGGTCGAGCAGTTCCGCCGCGACTCGAGCACCCTGCGCGAGGTGGTCTATTGCGGCGACGGCGACGTGCCGGCCGGCATGCACGGCTATGAGACGCTGCTGGCCGAAGCCAACCCCGTGCCCGATGCCCTGCGCCGCGGCGACGATCTGGCCGGCATCTTCTACACCGGCGGCACCACCGGCTTTCCCAAGGGCGTGATGCTGAGCCACACCGACCTGTGCAGCTCGGCCCTGGCCTTGCGCGCCGAGGGCCTGGCCGCGCCCGGCGGCACCTACCTGCACGCCGCGCCGATGTTCCACCTGGCCGACATGGGGTGCGCCGCGCCGCACTGGATCGAGGGCAACACGCACGCGATCGTCCCGGCGTTCAACCCCGAGCTCGTGCTCGACACGCTGGAGCGCGACCGCGTCACCCATCTGCTGCTGGTGCCGACCATGATCCAGATGCTCGTCGACCACCCGGCCATGAAGAAGCCACGCGATCTGAGTGCGCTGCAGACCATCGTCTACGGCGCCTCGCCGATCTCGGAGGCGGTGCTCGATCGTGCCATGGCCGCGCTGCCCGGCGTGGGCTTCGTGCAGGCCTATGGCATGACCGAGCTGTCACCCGTGGCGACGATCAACCCGGCCTGGTACCACACGGCCGACGGCCGCAAGCTCGGCAAGCTGCGATCCGCCGGCCGGGCCAGCTTCGTCACCGAAGTCAGCATCGTCGATGCCGAGGGCAAGGAAGTGCCGCGCGGCACGGTGGGCGAGGTCGTGGTGCGCGGCCCCAACGTGATGCAGGGCTACTGGAACAAGCCCGAGCAGACCGCCGCGGCCCTGCGTGACGGCTGGATGCACACGGGCGACGGCGCGTACATGGATGAGGACGGCTTCATCTTCATCGCCGACCGACTCAAGGACATGATCATCAGCGGCGGCGAGAACATTTATTCGGCCGAGACCGAGAACGCGGTCGCCCAGCATCCCGCGGTGGCCGCCTGTGCCGTGATCGGCATCCCGAGCGACGAGTGGGGCGAGACGGTGCACGCGGTGGTGGTGCGCAAGCCAGGGCAGGAGGTCTCGGCGGAGGCGCTGATCGCGCATTGCAGGTCGCTGATCGCCGGCTACAAATGCCCGCGCAGCGTGGACTTCAGCGACGCGCTGCCGCTGTCCGGCGCCGGCAAGGTGCTGAAGACCCAACTGCGCGAGCCCTTCTGGCAGGGCCGCGAGCGCAGCGTGGCGTAAGCAACGCCTGCCCTTCTTTCTTTTCCTTTCCTTCGAACCTTCAGGAGTCCCTCATGAGCCGTGACGTCTTTGTCGCCGGGGTCGGTATGATCCCCTTCACCAAGCCGGGGGCCAACGAGCCCTACCCGCAGATGGCCGCCAAGGCCAGCCGCCAGGCGCTGGCCGACGCCGGCATCGGCTATGAGCGGGTGCAGCAGGCCTATGTGGGCTACGTCTACGGCGACTCCACCGCCGGCCAGCGCGCGCTCTACGAGGTCGGCATGACCGGCATCCCGATCGTCAACGTCAACAACAACTGTTCCACCGGCTCGACTGCGCTGTTCCTGGCCCGTCAGGCGGTGGCCAGCGGCGCCGCCGACTGCGTGCTGGCGCTCGGCTTCGAACAGATGAGCCCGGGCGCGCTCGGTGCCGTGTTCAAGGACCGGCCCAGCCCCTTCGAGCGCTTCGACAAAGCCACCAACGAGTTGGTCGACGTCGATCTGCCGCTGGCGTTGCGCTACTTCGGCGGCGCGGGCCTCGCGCACATGAAAGAGTTCGGCACCAAGGTCGAGACCTTCGCAAAGATCCGAGCCAAGGCCAGCCGCCATGCCGCGAACAACCCGTTGGCCTTGTTCCGCACCATGGTGACCGAAGAAGACGTGATGGCCTCGCCGATGCTCTGGCCCGGCGTAATGACCAAGCTGATGGCCTGCCCGCCGACCTGCGGTTCGGCCGCGGCCATCGTCTGCTCGGCCGATTTCGCAGCAGCCCACGGACTGAAGCGCAGCGTGCGCATCAAGGCCCAGGCGATGACCACCGACCGTTCGATCACCTTCGAGGCGCGCGACATGCGCGAGGTGGTCGGCTTCAGCATGGCCCTGGCCGCGGCGCAGCAGGTCTACGAGGCCGCCGGTGTCGGGCCGCAGGACATCGACGTGGTCGAGTTGCACGACTGCTTTGCCCACAACGAGCTGGTCAGCTATGAAGCGCTCGGCCTGTGCCCGGTCGGCGGCGCGGAGAAATTCGTGGTCGATGGCGACAACACCTACGGCGGCAAGGTGGTCACCAACCCGTCGGGCGGCCTGCTGAGCAAGGGCCATCCACTCGGCGCCACCGGCCTCGCGCAGTGCACGGAACTGGTCCAGCAACTGCGCGGCCAGGCCGACAAGCGCCAGGTCGAAGGCGCGCGGCTGGCGCTGCAGCACAACCTCGGCCTGGGCGGCGCCTGCGTGGTGACGCTGTACGAGCGCGTCTGAAAGGAAACCCCATGATCGACAGGAAATGGATAGGCCATGAACTGCCCGCCTCGGTGCTGCCCATCGAGCGCAGCCGGCTGCAGTTCTTCGCCAAGGCGATCGGCGAGACCGATCCTATCTACACCGATGCTGCTGCCGCGCGCGACGCCGGCTACCCGGACCTGCCCGCGCCGCCGACCTTCTTGTTCGCGGCCGAGCTCGACTCCGGGGTCTCTGACCGTCTGCTCGCGGACCTGCAGATCCCGATCGCCAAGCTGCTGCATGGCGAGCAGAGCTTTAGCTACCACCGGCCGGCCTGCGCGGGCGACACGGTGACCGTTCGCTCGACCATCAGCGACATCTACGACAAGAAGAACGGCGCGCTCGAGTTCGTCGTCAAGACCTCGCGCGCCACCAACCAGCGCGATGAGCTGGTGGCCGAGCTGCGCACGGTCATCGTCTGCCGCAACTGAAAGGACAGGCCCATGACTTCCCCCACCTTCGATACCGTGCAGGTCGGCGACCAGCTGCCGACGCTGCAACTGCCGCCCGTGGACCGCACGACGCTGGCCTTGTTTGCCGGCGCGTCCGGCGACCACAACCCGATCCACATCGACACCGACGTGGCACGCCGCGCCGGCATGCCCGACGTCTTTGCACAGGGCATGCTGGGCATGGCTTGGCTCGGCCGCCTGCTCACCGGCTGGGTGCCGCAGAGCCGGCTGCGCCGCTTCGAGGCCCGCTTCCAGGGCATCACCCACCTCGGCAACGCCATGCGCTGCAGCGGCCGCGTGCTCGAGAAGCTAACTCACAACGGGGAGCGCTGCGTGCGCATCGAGCTGCAAAGCGCCAACCAGTTCGGACAAACCAAGATCGTCGGCGAGGCCCTCGTCGCGCTGCCCTAATCCTTTCAGGAGAACCACCCCATGACACGCAAACTCGAAGGCAAGGTCGCCCTCATCACCGGCTCGGGCCGCGGCATCGGCCGCGCGATCGCGCTCAAGCTGGCCAGCGAAGGGGCGCGCATCGTCGTCAACGACCTCGATGCCGGCCCGGCCGAGGAAGTGGTCGCAGAGATCAAGAAGAGCGGCGGCCAGGCCGTGGCCTGCGTCGGCAGCGTCACCGCGCCGGACTTCGCCGAACGCTTCATCGGCACCGCCGTCAACGAGTACAAGGGCCTGGACATCGTCGTCAACAACGCCGGCTACACCTGGGACAACGTGATCCAGAAAATGACCGACGAGCAGTGGTACGCGATGCTCGACTGCCACCTGACGGCGCCATTTCGCATCCTGCGCGCCGCCCAGCCTGTGATCCGCAGCCTCGTCAAGACCGAGACCGAAGCCGGCCAGCGCGTGGTGCGCAAGGTGGTCAACATCTCGTCGGTCGCCGGCCTGTTCGGCAACGCCGGGCAGACCAACTATTCCGCCGCCAAGGCCGGCATCGTCGGCATGACGCAGACGCTGGCCAAGGAGTGGGGGCGCCTGAACGTGACGGTGAACTGCGTCGCCTACGGCCTGATCAAGACCCGCCTGACGGGCAGTGCCGGCGAGGAGGCGACGGCCAACATCGAGGGCCGGGAGATCAAGGTGGGCGTCAACCCCGAGCTGATGGCGATGATGGAGAAGTCCATTCCGCTCGGCCGCGGCGGCACGCCCGACGAGGCCGCGGGCGCGGTGTACCTCTTGTGCATTCCCGAGTCCGATTACGTGAGCGGCCAGACCCTGCTGTGCAGCGGCGGCCTGACGGGGATCTGACCATGATGCCGCAACTGTACCGGCACCGCTGGATGGACGAAGAGATCGAGGCTTTCCGCGAGGTCGTGCGCCGCTACATCGCCGCGGAGCTGGCGCCGCATCTCGACGGCTGGCGCCGCCAGGGCTACATCCCCCGCGAGGTGTGGCGGCCCTTCGGCGAGATGGGCTTTCTGCTGCCCGAGATCGACGAGGAATACGGCGGCGCCGGGGCAAACCTCGCCTACCAGATGGTCGTGCAGGACGAGCTGGCCAAGGCCGAGATGCCGGCCAACGTCGCGGTGCATACCATCGCCGCCCACTACATCCGCGACTACGGCAGCGAGGCTCAGAAGCGCCGCTGGCTGCCGAAGCTCGCCAGCGGCGAGATGCTCGCCGGCATCGCCATGACCGAGCCGGGCTGCGGCTCGGACCTCCAGGCGATGCGCAGCCGCGCCCGGCGCGACGGCGACGAGTATGTCCTGGACGGCGCCAAGACCTTCATCACCAATGGCTTCACCGCCAACTTGCTGGTGGTCGCGGTCCGCACGGGCGAGGCCGGCAGCAAGGGCGTCTCGCTGATCGTGCTGGAGACCGAGAACCTGGCCGGCTTCCGCGTCGGGCGGAGGCTGGAGAAGCTGGGCCAGCATGCCTCCGACACCGCCGAGCTGTCCTTCGAGGGCGTGCGCGTGCCGGCCGACCACCTGCTCGGCGCGGTGGAAGGCCGCGGCTTCGCCCAGCTGATGGGCCAGCTGCCTTACGAGCGCATGCTGCTCACCGTGCCGGCCGCGGCGGTGATCGAGAAGGCGGTGGAGCTGACCCTCGACTACACCCAGCAGCGCAAAGCCTTCGGCCAGTCGCTGTACGACTTCCAGAACACCCGCTTCAAGCTCGCCGAATGCGCGACGCTCGCGCACGTGGTGCGCAGCTTCGTCAACGACTGCATCCAGCGCCTCTTGGACGGCAAGCTCGACGACAGCGCGGCCTACATGGCCAAGTGGTGGTGCACCGAGCAGCAATGCCGCGTGGTGGACGAATGCCTGCAGCTCTTCGGTGGCTACGGCTACATGGCGGAGTACCCCATCGCGAGGCTCTATGCCGATGCCCGGGTGCAGCGCATCTACGGCGGCGCCAACGAGATCATGAAGGAGCTGATCGCGCGGAAGCTGCTCGCATGAAGCCGCCGCTGACCGGTATCCGCATCGTCGAGTTCGAGGGCATCGGCCCCGGTCCCCTGGCCGGCCGCATGCTGGCCGACATGGGCGCTGAGGTGACCGTGATCGCACGGCCTCAGAAGGGCGCCGTGACCGAACGGCTCGGCGGCGCGGCCGACAACAACCCGCTGCGCCGAGGCAAGACCGTCGTGCTGCTCGACCTCAAGCAAGCGACCGCAGTCGCCGAAGCGATGGCGCTGGTGACCGCAGCCGACGCGCTGATCGAAGGCAACCGCCCCGGCGTGATGGAGAAGCTGGGCCTCGGGCCGGCCGACTGCGCCGCGCGCAACCCGCGGCTGGTCTACGGCCGCATGACCGGCTGGGGTCAAAGCGGGCCGCTGGCCCAGGCGGCCGGGCACGACCTGAACTACGTGGCGCTGACCGGGCTGCTGTCGCTGTCGGCGCACCGCGGCGAGCGGCCTATCGTGCCGCCGACCGTGGTGGGTGATGCCAGCGGCGCGCTGGGCCTGGCCTTCGGCATCGCCTGCGCGTTGCTCGAAGCGCGCGCCAGCGGCCGGGGGCGTGTGGTCGATGCCGCCATCGTCGATGTGGTGGCGATGCTGGGCGGCATCGTGCAATGGATACGCGGCAGCGGCCAGCTCGACGCGGGCAGGCCCAGTCCCTTCCACGACTCGCCGTTTTATGAGGTATACGAATGCGCGGACGGTGGCTTCATCACGCTGGGCGCGCTGGAGCCGCAGTTTTACCTGCTACTGCTTGACAAGCTCGGCCTGCACGACGCGGATCCGGCGGCGCAATACGAACTGGCGCAATGGCCGGCCTTGAAGGCACGCTTTGCGGCGCTGTTCAAAAGCCGTCCGCGCGACGCTTGGTGCGAATTGCTCGAAGGCAGCGACGTGTGTTTTGCGCCGGTGCTCAGCATCGCAGAGGCGGCGCAGCATCCGCACATGGCCTCGCGCGGCGCCTACATCGTCGGCCCGAGCGGCAAGCTGGACGTTGCCGCCGCGCCGCGTTTCCTGGAGCTCGGCGAGCCGCCGGCAAACGGCCAGCCTTGTTCGACTGAAGGCGGGCGCTTGTGTTGAGCGTCCGCTGCTAGACCCCCTTGCGCTGACGCGCGGCGGCGCGGTTGGGCGCCGGGCCGACCGGCAGGCGGACCTCGGACTTGACCTCCTTGAGCACGATGCTCGAGCGCACATGGGTCACGCCGGGCAGCTTGAAGATGCTGTGGTGCAGGAACTGCTCGTAGTGCTCGATGTCGCGCACCATCACCGTGAGGATGTAGTCGGCCTGGCCCGTGGTGCTGAGGCAGCGCACGATCTGCGGCGTGGCGGCGACCGCACGCTCGAACTGCTGCACCAGCTCCTCGCTGTGCTGGCTCAGGTTGGCCTCGACCACGACCAGCAGGTTCAGGCCGACCCGGCGCCGGTCCACCAGCGCGGTGTAGCTGCGGATCACGCCGCTGGCCTCCATCTCCTTGATGCGCTTCCAGCAGGGCGTGGTCGACAGGCCCACGCGCTCGGCGATCTGCTGCACGGTCTGGCGCGCGTCGCGCTGCAGCTCCTCGAGGATCTGCAGGCTGTAGGCGTCGAGAACAGTTTCCTCGGTCATGGCTGTATTCGAGTAGATGGTTCCTTGAATATAGCTTTTCACGAGGAAACAAGGAATCGTTTTCCGGCTTGTGCGGCCTATGCTTCATCGACCCCCGAATGGAGACGAACATGCCAGCCGCCCCGAGCCAAGAATCCGACCAGGACGCCATCGTCCGCCCCGACTACCAGCTGTCCGACAACCTCTGGGCCAAGGAAGGCCAGGTGTTCCTGACCGGCACCCAGGCCCTGGTGCGCCTGCTGCTGATGCAGCGCGCGCGCGACGCGGCGACGGGCCTCAACACCCAGGGCTTCGTCAGCGGCTACCGCGGCTCGCCGCTGGGCATGCTGGACCAGGCGATCTGGAAGGCCGGCAAGCGCTTCGAGGACAGCGGCATCCGCTTCGTGCCCGCGGTCAACGAGGAACTGGGCGCCACCCAGGTGCTGGGCACGCAGCGCGTGGAGTCGGACCCCGAGCGCACGGTCGACGGCGTGTTCGCCATGTGGTACGGCAAGGGCCCGGGCGTGGACCGCGCCGGCGACGCGATCAAGCACGGCAACGCCTTCGGCTCCTCGCCCAAGGGCGGCGTGCTGGTGGTGGCGGGCGACGACCATGGCTGCGTGTCCTCGTCCATGCCGCACCAGAGCGACCAGCTGCTGCAGGCCTTCCACATGCCCATCGTCTCGCCGGCCAGCGTGGCCGAGTACCTGGAGTTCGGCCTCTATGGCTGGCAGCTCTCGCGCTACAGCGGCAACTGGGTGGGGCTGACGGCCCTGTCCGAGGTGGTGGAAAGCGGGGCCACGGTGGACCTGGACCAGGTCAACGCCCACGTGGCGGCCTGGCAGGACGAGGCGGCTGTGCGAGCGCAGACCGGCCACCAGCCGCCGGCCGACGGCCTGCACTACCGCTGGCCCGACCTGCCTTCGCTGCGCATAGAGACGCGCCTGATGGACAAGCTGGCGGCCGTGGCGGCCTTCGCGCGCGTCAATTCCATCGACCGCGAGGTCATCGCCTCGCCCACGGCCAGCGTGGGCATCGTGACCTGCGGCAAGGCGCATTACGACCTGATGGAGGTGTTGCGCCGCCTGGAGATCACGCCCGAGATGCTGGCCGCGGCCGGCGTGCGCCTGTACAAGATCGGCCTGTCGTTCCCGATCGAGACCACGCGCGCCCTGGCCTTCGCCCAGGGCCTGAAGGAGATCCTGGTCATCGAGGAAAAGGGCGCGGTGGTCGAGACCCAGCTGCGCGAGCTGTTCTATAACGCGCCGGCCGACGCGCGCCCGGCCATCGTCGGCAAGCGCGACGCCGAGGGCCGGCCGCTGGTCTCCGCGGTCGGCGAGCTGCGCCCCTCGCGCCTGATAACGCTCGTGGCCGACTGGCTGGTGCGGCATTTCCCCGACCACGCCACTTGGGGTGACCCCCTTCGCCATGTGCGCGACTTCACGCCGCCCGAGCTGCTGGCCAACGACGCCGACAGCGTCAAGCGCCTGCCTTACTTCTGCGCCGGCTGCCCACACAACACCTCGACCCGGGTGCCCGAGGGCTCGACCGCGCGCGCCGGCATAGGCTGCCACTTCATGGCCAACTGGATGGACCGCGACACGGCCGGCCTGATCCAGATGGGCGGGGAGGGCGTGGACTGGGTCTCGCACGCGCTGTTCACGCGCGTGCCGCATGTGTTCCAGAACCTGGGCGACGGCACCTACTACCACTCGGGCTACCTCGCGATCCGCCAGGCCGTGGCGGCCAAGGCCTCGATCACCTACAAGATCCTGTTCAACGACGCCGTCGCCATGACCGGCGGCCAGCCGGTCGACGGACCGGTCTCGGTCGACGCGATCGCGCGCCAGGTCGAGAGCGAGGGCGTCAAGCAGGTGGTGGTGCTGAGCGACGACATCGCCAAGTACGACGCGATCAAGGACCGCTTCCCCCAGGGCACGGAGTTCCATGACCGCGACCAGCTCGACGCCGTGCAGCGCCGCCTGCGCGAGGTCAAGGGCGTCACGGTGCTGATCTACGAGCAGACCTGCGCCGCCGAGAAGCGCCGCCGGCGCAAGAAGGGCGAGCTGGTCGACCCGTCGCGCCGCCTGTTCATCAACGAGGCGGTCTGCGAGGGCTGCGGCGACTGCAGCGTGCAGAGCAACTGCGTGGCCGTCGTGCCGCAAGAGACACTACTGGGCCGCAAGCGCAAGATCGACCAGACCAGCTGCAACAAGGACTATTCCTGCGCCAAGGGCTTTTGCCCCAGCTTCGTCGGCGTCACGGGCGGCAAGCTGCGCAAGAAGGCGGGTGCGCTGGCCGGCGGCATGGACGCCTTCCTGCAGCGCGTGGCCGCGCTGCCTCGGCCCGCGCCTCATGCCTGGACCGGCCCCTACGATCTGCTGGTGACCGGCGTGGGCGGCACCGGCGTGGTCACGGTGGGCGCCGTGATCGCCATGGCGGCCCACCTGGAAGGCAAGAGCGCCAGCGTGCTGGACTTCATGGGCTTCGCGCAAAAGGGCGGCTCGGTGCTGTCCTTCGTGCGCCTGGCCGATCGCCCCGAGCGCTTGAACCAGGTGCGCATAGACACCCAGCAGGCCGACGCCATCCTGGCCTGCGACCTGGTGGTGGGCGCCTCGCCCGAGGCGCTGCAGACGGTGCGCCACGGCCGCACGCAGATCCTGGCCAACACGCACGAGGTGCCGGTGGCCGAGTCGCTGAAGAACCCCGATGCCAGCCTCAAGGTGGAGCTGCTGCTCGAGAAGCTGAGCTTCGCGGCTGG
This sequence comes from Ramlibacter sp. 2FC, assembly GCF_005503345.1. NCBI lineage: Bacteria > Pseudomonadati > Pseudomonadota > Betaproteobacteria > Burkholderiales > Comamonadaceae > Ramlibacter > Ramlibacter sp. 2FC. The sequence goes on along the minus strand of NZ_SCMM01000046.1, from coordinate 1,015 downwards.
CGCCGAGCGCGTCGAGACCTTCGATGCCCAGACACTGGCCGAGGACTTCCTGGGCGACACCATCAGCGCCAACATCCTGGCCCTGGGCTACGCCTGGCAGCGCGGCCTGGTGCCGGTGGGCCTGGCGGCGCTGCGCCGCGCGATAGCGCTCAACGGCGTGGCGGTGCCGGCCAACCTGCTGGCCTTCTCGCTGGGCCGGCTCGCGGCGGCCGACATCCATGCCTGCCACGCGCTGCTCGACGAGCCGGACGAGGCGCCGCGGCCCGAGACCCTGGACGAGATCGTGGCGCGCGGCCTGACCCATCTGACGGCCTACCAGGACGCGGCCTATGCGCAGCGCTACGAGGCCCTGGTGCGGCGCGCGCAGCAGCGCGAGGCCGCGCTGGGCGGCGACGGCGCCCTGGCCGCCGCCGTGGCGCGCAGCGCGCTCAAGCTCATGGCCTACAAGGACGAGTACGAGGTGGCGCGCCTGTACACCGACCCCGCGTTCCGCGAGGGCCTGGCGCACCAGTTCGAGGGCGATCTGAAGCTCGAGTTCTACATGGCACCGCCGCTGCTGGCGCGCCCCAAGGACGGCCAGGCGCCGCGCAAGGTCCGCCTGGGCGGCTGGATGCTGCCGGCCATGAAGCTGCTGGCGCAGGGCAAGCGGCTGCGCGGCACGGCGCTGGACCTGTTCGGCCGCACCGAGGAGCGGCGCATGGAGCGCGAGCTGATCGCCCGCTACGAGGCGCGCGTGGACGAGCTGCTGGCCCGGCTAGAGGCGGACAAGCTCAAGCTGGCGGCCGAGATCGCGGCCGTGCCGCTGAGCATGCGCGGCTTCGGCCATGTGAAGCTGGCCAACGTGGCGCTGGCGCGCGCCCGCGAGGCGGAGCTGCTGCACCGCTTCGACCCGCAGCAGTACCCACGCCCGGCCGGCCCGGCCCAGGCCGGCCAGCTGCGCGGCATCAGGATCACGGCGGCGGCCTGAGCGGCTGCGTTCTCCCTCGCCCCTTTGGGGAGAGGGCCGGGGTGGGGG
>NZ_SCMM01000045.1:0-38573 GCF_005503345.1 Ramlibacter sp. 2FC | reverse complement strand
AGCTGGCGCCGGCCGGGGCAGGGGCGGGGCTGCCGCCCGGCGCCAGCTGGCTGCGCAGGTCGGGCGCCATCTGGCGCGCCAGCGGCCCGCGCATGGCGGGGCCCAGCACCTGCTGGATGCGCGTGAGCGAGCGGTCGAGCTCGCGCCGCGCACCGGCGTCCAGCGCGTGGTAGGCGGGGGCCCGCGCCAGCACCTCGCCCAGGTGCCGGACCGCGGAGACCTCCTGGCCGCCCGCGGCCAGCGCCGGGGCGGGGCCGTGGGTGGCGGCGGAATGGGGCTGTTCGCGCATGGCCGTGGCGCCGCGTCAGAGCTGGAACAGGCGGTCCGCCGCGGTGGCAGCGCGCAGGCGCTTCATGCGCTCGGACCAGGGTGCGCCCTCGGCGTGGCGCAAGAGCGCGTCGACCATCTGCTCGCGCGTGGGGATGGGTACCGGCGTGTCGGGCCGCCCGCGCAGCGCCGCGATCAGAGCGGCGTGGGTGGCCAGGTCCCAGGTGCCGCTGTCCGGCAGGCGCTGGGCGGCCTGGAAGGCGCGCAGGTCGGCGTGGCCCAGCCGCGCCAGGGCCTGCTGGCGCTGCGCCGGCGTCTGCAGCGGCGACACCGCCTCGAGCACCCAGGCCAGCGCGGCCTCGGGCCCCATCTGCACCGCGCGGTCGACCAGCAGGGTCAGGGCCTGCTCGGAGTCCAGGCCCAGCTGGGCCGCCAGCGGCAGCACCGGCTGCACGTACAGCCGGGCGGCCATCTCGTTCTGTGCGCCCTGGAAGGGCGGGTGGGCGCCGGCCGCACGAAAGCGCCCCAGCCAGGGCTCCTGCCACAGCGGGGCGCCGCCGACGGGGCGCAGCCTTGGCGACAGGCCGTCGGCGGCCTGCCAGGCGCGCGGGCCCTCGCTGGTCGTGGTGGTGGCGACCAGGGCCTCGGCCTCGGCGCCGAAGATGCGCTCGAAGCCCGCGCGGTCGCGCTCGCGCATCAGCGCCAGCAACTGGCCCAGGCTGCCATGCTCCTGCACGAAGGGGAAGCCGCCGAAGCTCAGGCCCAGGTGGTAGCGCTGGTAGGCCGGATGGGCCGTGCCGTAGCGCCCGGCGAACTCGCCGTCGGGGCCGACGCGGGCAAAGCCCTCGTCGCCCGACTCGAAGGGCATGATGCGCGCGAGCAGGCCCTTGCAGGCCTCGATGTCGAAGGGCCGGCGTGCGCCGCCCGGCGGCGTCGCCGCGAAGGCCTGAGCCGCCGCGGGAGGCTCGATCTCGACCTCGTCGTCCTCGTCCTGCCCGCCGGCCTGTCCGGCATGTGCTGCGTGATCGGCGTCGGCCTCCTCGTCGGGCAGCATGGCGGGCATGGGCCCGCCAGGGTCGGCGCCGTAGGCCCGGGCCTCGCCCTGCTCGTGCTCGGCGCCGTAGTGGCCCTGGGCGTACGGCTCCTCGTGGCCGAGCGCCAGGCCCTGGGCGGCAGGCTCGGGCGCGTACGCGGGGTCGGGCAGGCCGTAGCCGTCGTCGTAGTCGTCGGCCAGCGAGGGCGACAGCGGCGTGTCGCGCGGCGAGGCAGCCTCGTCCCAGCCGGGCTCGCCATCCTCGTCGGCCTCGCCCAGCGCGGCCTCCATGACCGGCATGCGCAGTTCGTCCTCGTTGGCAGCGGCCCAGGCCATGGTGCCTGGATCGCCCGGATCGCCGCCCTCGTCGCCGTCCTGCTCGCCTTCGTCCGCGGCCGCCGCCTGCCCGGGCAGCATGTCCTCGCCCACTTCCTCGGCGTCGTAGGCGGCGGCCTCGGCGACCGCGTCCTCGTCCTCGACAGGGGGCTCGCCCTCGTCGGCGCCGAGGCCGATCTCCTGTGGCGGCTCGGCCTCCAGGTCCTCGCCGACCTCCTCGCCGGCCTGCTCCCAGGCCAGGCCGCTGCTGCCCACGCGCAGCAGGCGCTCGACCGGCGTGCCGAACATCAGGCCCAGGCTCTGGGCCGTGAGGTCGCTCGCGATGCCGACCGAGGGCGCCTCGCGGGCCAGGGACTCGGGCGCATGGGCGTAGACGGCCTGGGTGCCGCCGCGGTCCTCGTAGGCGATCAGGGTGTAGTAGAGCCGGGGGGCCGGCAGCATGGCGTGCAGCACGGCGCGCGGCACCAGGTAGAGGCTGGGCGGCCCGTCGAAGGGCTGCAGGCCCTCGCGCAGGCTGTCGTAGAAGTTGCTGGCGTTGCGCGCGCCGGCCTGTTCGGGCGCGAACAGCGAGCGCTCGCGCGCGATCAGCACCCGATAGCAAGGCCGGCCGCCGGTGTCCACGTTGAAGACCAGGTCGCCCTGGCGGCGCTCCACCGGGTCGTGGACCGGCGTGATGCGTGGCGCGCGGGCGGCGCGCGTCGTTTCGGCCGCAGGGTGCTCGATGGTCAGCATGTCGACTCCTCCCGGACAGGATTCCGACCGCGCGGGTCGGGACGGAGGCTGCTGCGCAAAGCCCGTGCCAAAGGCCAAGTGCTTGATTTCCCGCGTGTTTTTCCGTGCGGCGGGCGGGGGGTTTACAGCGCGCGGTACAGGTGCTGAAACAGCCTGGCCGGGCGGCAGGCCGCGTGCGCGGCGGCGCCTGATACAGGCCTGTTGCAGCCCGGCGCCGCGGCGGCCCTGCCGGCGGCTACCATGCGGGACCGTGCCCGGCCGTCGCGACGGGGCGGCCCCATGCCACCCGAGGAGCCCACGAATGGACCTGAACGCCCTGCAATCCACCTTGCGCGCCTTCGCCGCCGAGCGGGACTGGCAGCCGTTTCATACGCCCAAGAACCTGGCCATGGCGCTGATGGTCGAGGCGGCCGAGCTGGCCGAACTGTTCCAGTGGCTGACGCCCGAGCAGTCGCAGGCCGCGCGGCAGGACCCGGCCTTGCAGGCGCGCATCGCCGAGGAGGCGGCCGATGTGCTGCTCTACCTGTTGCAGTTGGCCGACCACACGGGCCTGGACCTGGAAGACGCCGTGGCCCGCAAGCTGCTCAGGAACGCGGAGAAGTACCCACCGCTGCGCCAGCGCGGCCCCGGCGCCGGCGCCGGGCCGCAGGCATAGCCCCATGGGCGCGTGGACGGGGACGGCCCCGCGAACCTCCCCGGACCTGCCGGCACGAGCTCAGGCTGCGCGGCGCAGTCCCGGGTGCGTCTCCTCGCCCCAGCGCCACAGCCAGGCGCCCGAGAGCAGCATGGCCAGGACGACGAAGCCGAAGGCGGCCTCGATGCGGCCGCCGAGCGCCGCGGCGGCGCCCAGGCCCAGCGCGCCTATGCCGTAGCCGAGGTCGCGCCAGAAGCGGTAGATGCCGATCGCCGAGGCGCGCCAATGCGGCTCGGCGATGTCGGCCACGGCGGCGCTGAGATTGGGGTAGAGCATGGCCATGCCCAGGCCCGTGAGCGCGGCCGCGCCGCTCCACCAGGCCGCGCCGCTGCCCAGCGGCAGCAGGGCCACGCCCAAGGCGCAGAGCCACATGCCTCCGACGTTGAGCCGGTGCCGCCCCAGGCGGTCCGAGAGCGGGCCGGTGAGGAACTGGGCGCCGCCCCAGCTGAAGCCGTAGACGCCGACGATCCAGCCTATGCCGGGCAGGCTCAGGCCGCGCTGGTGCAGGTAGACCGGCCAGAACACCCAGACCAGGGCGTCGACGAACTTCTCGACCAGGCCGGCCTGGCACAGCGCGACGAGGCGCCGGTCGCGCCAGCTCATCAGCGCGAAGACCTCGGCCGTGCCCGGCGCGGCGCCCAGGCCCGCGTGCGGCTCGGACGCGCGGGCGTCGACCTCGGCCCGGGCCCAGGGCAGGGTCTCGGCCACGGCCAGCCAGGCCAGCAGCGTGGCCGCGCCAATGACGATCAGGCCGAACCAGAGCAGGCCCGCGCGCGGGCCCAGGCGCGCCGCGGCATAGCCGGTCACGATGCCCGCGAGCGCGACGCCGAGGTAGCCCGAGAACTCGTTGAGGCCTATGACCAGGCCGCGCTGATCGGCGCGCGTGAGGTCGAGCTTGGCGGTCTGGGTCATGGACCAGGTCAGGCCCTGGTTCACGCCCAGCAGCAGCGTGGCCGCGACGATCCAGGACCAGGAGGGTGCGAAGCGGATCAGCAGCGGGATCGGCAGCGCGACGAGCCAGCCGAGGATCAGCACGCGCCGGCGGCCGATGCGCTCGGCCAGGCGGCCGGCCATGAAGTTCATCGCGCCCTTGACGAAACCGAAGGCGGCGACGAAGGCCACGAGCAGCATGAAGGAGCCGCGCGGCACGCCGAACTCGGACTCGGCCAGGGCCGGCACCACGTTGCGCATCATGCCTATCGTCATGCCCACCAGCAGCACCTGCAGCAGCTGCTGCAGCACCTGGCCGAGGTTGGCGCGCAGGCCGTAGTTCATCAGTTTGGCGCTCCGGCCGGCGCGCCCCGGGGGGCTTGGTCGCGCAGGCTGGCTTCGACGATGCGGGCCATGTCCCGGGGTGGCGGCGGTATGTCGGCTGCCAGCGCGTCGACGCAGGCCTCGGGCGCCATCGAGAGCATGGGGTTGCGGCGCTTGTCTAGGCCGAGGGTGGAGACGGGCTTGCCGGGCAGACCCGCAGCGCAGGCGCTGCCGGCCACCCGTGCGCCGTGGCAGGCGCGCTCGCCGCCATAGGGAGCCTCGTTGAGGATGGGCAGGTTCCTCATGGCGTTTTCTCGGCCTCAGACCTCGACGGGAAGGCCCCGGGCCCGCCATTCGGCCACGCCATCGCTCAGGTGGTAGGCGCGATAGCCCTTTTTGCGCAGCAGCGCGACAGCGTCCTTGGCCATCAGGCAGAACGGGCCGCGGCAGTAGGCGACGACCGGCACGTCCTTCGGCAGCTCGGCCAGGTGCTTGCGCAGCTCGTCCACGGGCAGGGAGCGCGCATGCGGCAGGTGCGCGGCGGCGAACTCTTCCTGCGGGCGGACGTCCAGCACCAGCACCTCGCCGGTCCTGGCCTTTCCGAGCAGCACCTTGCGGTCAAGGCCTTCCAGGTCGTCGCGGTGTTCGACGAGCGACGCCAGGGCGACTTGCAGTTCGACCAGCCGCCGTTCGGCCTGGCTGCGCAGGGTCACCCAGAGGTCGGCGACGCCGGTGTCGGCCAGACGGTACAGCACGTACTTGCCCTCCTTGCGGCCCTCGACGAGCCTGGCCAGCCGCAATTCCTTCAAATGGGCGCTGGCCAGCTTGACGCCGATCCCCGCCTGCGCGGCTAGCAGCTCAACCGTTTTCTCGCCCTGGCACAGCAGCTCGATGAGCTCCAGCCGCTTGGGGCTGGCCACCGCCTTGCCAATGCGGGTGACCTGCTCGTAAAGATTATTCTTCTCGTTTATCATGCTTATATTCTAAAGAATATTTGAATTATATGCCCGTCACCGCACGCAACCCGGCCCGCCGGTGCGTGACCTGCGTCAGCGCAGGCGTGGTGAACTCCATGACCGATCCGATCGGCCTCGACCACGACACCGCGACGCCGCCGCGCAGGCACAGCCTGATGCCGGCATCACGGCCACCTGCTGTTTCTTCGCCGCATCCCTCGCTTTCCGGTTCACGGCACTCGCCTGCCGTGAGGCCATGGTCCGGCCAGGCCACGGCCGGGCGTAAAACGCAGCCTGCTGCCGGGCGGCTCAGGTCCTGACCAGCTTGCCGCGCACCAGCTGGATGTGGTTGCGCAGCGCATACAGCTCGTCGGCGTAGGACAGCGGCACGATCACCTTCTCCACCTGCCGCTCCAGCGTGTCCAGGGCCTCGCCCAGGGCCTGCGGCGTGTCCTCGCCGGCCTCGTGGCGGCCCTCGATCTCGCGCAGCCGGCCGTACCAGCGGAACACGCGCGAGCGGATGCGGAACTCGTACAGCGGCGGCACGATGCGCGACAGCGGCAGCAGGATGGCGACGATCAGGCCCAGCGCCAGCCACATGCGCTCGACCAGGTTGGCCAGCCAGAACGGCAGGTAGCGCTGCAGCAGCGGCAGGCCGCCCTTGACCGTGCGCTCGGCCTCCCTGGCGATCGGGTATTCGCTGTGCGCGAGGTTGGGGAACTCGCGCGCGCGGTTGAACCAGCCGGCCGCGCCGTGCAGGCCCTGGGCGGCCTGGGCGAACAGCTGCAGCAGGGCCGGGTGCGTGTCCTCGCGCGCCAGCAGGGCGGTGGTCGAGGCCACCAGGCGCGCGTCGCGCGGCGGCAGGTCGGCCGCCAGGTCGACCACGCCGCGCGGCAGCAGCACGGGCGTGAGAAAGGGCAGGCGGCGCGCGTAGGCCTCGCTCTGTGCGAAGTCCATCAGGCCCACGCCCGGCGTCTGCAGCAGCATCTGCACCATCAGCGCCTCGGGCGCCGAGGCGAACACCAGCACGTCCAGCCGGCCGGCCAGGAAGTCCACCGTGGCCGGCGTCTGCTCGCGCTGCGAGAGGCGAAGGCTGGCCGGGGGAATGCGGTTGATCTCCAGCAGCTTGGCCATCAGGCTGGGCACGCCGCTGCCCGCCGTGCCGACGTTGACGCGCAGGCCGCGCAGCTGGCCCAGCTGTTCGAGCCGCCCGTTGGGCTGGCGCTGCAGCGCCGCGTCCTTGCGGTAGAACAGCCAGACCGGTTCGACGAACAGGCTGCCCAGCGAGACCAGCGGCTGCTCGTCGTCCCCGGTGTGGGCCTCGCCGCTGCCGCCCTGCACGAAGCCCAGGTCCACCTTGCCCTCGCGCAGCAGCTGCAGGTTGGCCTGCGAGCCCTGGCTTTCCACCAGCACGACCTCGATGCCGTTGGCCGCCAGCGCCTTGGCGTAGCGCTGGCCGAACTCGGCGTAGGCGCTTTGCGCCGGGCCGGTGGCCAGGCGCACGCGGCGCGGCGGCGCCGGGTCCAGCCACCAGTAGGCCAGCACCAGCAGCGCCACGGCCAGGATCGCCAGCGGACCGGCCGAGACCAGCAGGTCGCGCAGCGAGAGCAGGGTGTTGCGCGCGGTGGCGGCGACCTGGCGCGGCTTCATGGCGCGGCCCCCAGGTCGGCCGCGGCCGGCAGCCACAGGCCGCCGATGCGCAGGCCCTGCGCGGCCTGCACGGCGCGCAGCGTGGCGCGCGCCACGGCCTCGGCCGCCATGAAGCCGAGCACGGTCATGCCGGGGCTGCGCCCGGCCAGGCCGGTGGCGAGCGCGAACAGCGTGTCGCCGTCGGACTGGGTGTGGACCGGGTTGATCGCGCGCGCCAGGCCGTCGTGCCCGGCCAGCGCCAGGCGCTGCGCCTGGGCCTTGTCGAGCGGCGCGTCGGTGGCGATCACGCCTATCGTGGTGTTGGTGCCCGCGCGCAGGGCCACCGGCGACTCGCCGCGCAGCAGGGCGAGCCGGGTGTCGCGCAGCGCCAGGCCGTCGGCGCTGCGGGCGCCCGCGACCGGCGTGCCGCGCTCGGGGTCGACCACGTCGCCCAGCGCGTTGCAGGCGACCAGCGCGCCCACGGTCACGCCGTCCAGCGTGACCGAGGCCGTGCCCATGCCGCCCTTCATGGCATGGGCCATGCCGAACATCTTGCCCACCGTGGCGCCGGCGCCGGCGCCCACGCAGCCCTCGGCCGGATGCGCGCGCGAGGCCGCGGCGCAGGCCCGCCAGCCGGCCTGGGCGTCGGGGCGTATGGTGGCGTCGCCCACGGCCAGGTCGAACAGCACGGCGGCCGGCACGATGGGCACGCGCGCCACGCCCACGTCCAGGCCTATGCCGCGTTCGTCGAGCCAGCGCATCACGCCGCCGGCGGCATCCAGGCCGAAGGCGCTGCCGCCCGTCAACAGCACCGCATGCGCGTGCTCGACCAGGTTGCCGGGGGCCAGCAGGTCGGTCTCGCGCGTGCCGGGCGCGGCGCCACGCACGTCCACGCCGGCCACCGCCCCGGCGCGTGCCAAGACCACGCTGCAGCCGGTGGGGCGGCGCGGGTCGGTGTCGTGGCCGACTTCGATGCCGGCGACCTGGGTGATGGCGCCGCAGGCGCTGGGGGAAGGGCGTGCATGCATGCGGCCGATTATGTCGCTGCGGCCTGCACGCGACGGCGCGCCTGCCCTGTCCACTGCTGCAGTCCGTCCAGCATCTCGACCAGGAGCTGCACCGCGCCGACGGACAGGCCCAGCAGCTTTGCGGCATGGGGGGGGCCGCAAAAATCCTCGGTGCTCGCAGGCATGCCGGCAACTTTCATCGGCGCATTCCTCAAACCCGCCTCGCGGAATGATGAAACAATGGATGCACGACGAGGCCCGGCTTGGAGCGGGGGCTGGTGGCTTTCCCGAGGAAAGTCGCCACCTGGTATTCATTTCGCAAAGCAACAAGACCAACAATACCGCATGGACGATACCGCGATCGATTCGGAGTGGGACCCGGCCCGGCCCGCCACGGCATCGCCCGCCGCGGCCGGGGGCTGGCGCCAGCTGGTGCGGAGCCAGGGCATAGACCGGGTGCAGGTCCTGGTCGCACTGGCGGCCTGCCTGGTGTCGATCGCGTTCTGCGCCACGCTCGCGTATTTCGTGGTCGCCAGCCAGCGCTCGGTGACCGAGCGGGTGCGCTTGCAGAACCAGAACCTGGCGCATGCCTTCAAGCTGCACGCGACGGCGGCCTTCGACCTGGTGGACCACACGCTCAAGACCGGGCGCCGCCAGTGGCTGGAGACGGGAGGGCTGCGCGACCAGTGGGCGCTGGGCGAGGCCTTTCCCAACTTCAAGAAGATGATCGTGCAGGTCGCGATCATCGACGCGCATGGGCGGCTCGCCGCCTCGTCGATCGATCCCAGGGTGAACCCGATCTACTTGGGCGACCGCGAGCATTTCAAGGTGCACCTGGGCAGCAGCGAGGACCGACTGTTCGTCGGCAAGCCCCTGATCGGGCGGGTGTCGGGCCGGCCCAGCGTGCAGTTCAGCCGTCCGGTGTTCAAGGATTCGGGCAGATTCGTCGGCGTGGTGGTGGCCAGCGTGGACCCCGGTTTCATCGGCGATTTCTTCACCGGCCTGAGGACCGATGGCGGCGCCAGCTACGGCCTGATCGGCGAGGACGGCGTGCCGCGCGTCTGGGTGGGCTCGCAGCTGATCTCCCTGCAGGAGGTCAAGCGCTCGCCGCTGCTGCGCGTGTCGGGCCAGGGCAAGCTGTCGGGTGCGTTCGAGACGCCGCGCAGCGCGCTACAGGAGGGCAGCAGCTGGCACCTGGAGTCGCTCGATAACGCACCGCTGATCGTTGCCGTCAGCACCGACAGCGCCGTGCTGCTGGGGCAGCTGCGCGCCCTGCACCTGGCGGCCTGGGTGCTGGGCGGGCTGTTCGTCGCCTTCACCGCCGCGGCGGCCTTCCACATGCTGCGCGGCCTGCGGCGCAACAACGACATCGCGCAACAGCTGCACGAGAGCCAGCGCAGGGCCAGTTCGGCCAACGAGATGAAGTCGCGCTTCCTGGCCAGCGTCTCGCACGAGCTGCGCACGCCGCTCAACGGCATCCTGGGCTTCTCGGAGCTGGTCGCCATGTCCACCGACGCGGCGCAGGCAGCCAACTACGGCCAGCTGATCCACAAGAGTGCCCGGCACCTGCACGAGCTGGTCAACACCATGCTGGACCTGGCCAAGATCGAGGCGGGTCGCATGGAGGTCACGCGCAGCCCGTGCGACCCCTGGGACCTCTGCGAGGCGGTGGCCGGCATGCACCGCCAGGCGGCGGAGAAGAAGGGCCTGGCCTTCCGCGTCGACTATGCACCGGACCTGCCGGCCGAGATCCACACCGACCGCATCAAGCTGATGCATATCCTCAGCAACCTGCTGCACAACGCGGTCAAGTTCACGCTCGAGGGCCGGGTCGGCCTGGAGGTCGGCCTGCAGGACGAGGGCTGGCTGTTCCGCGTCGTCGACACCGGCGTGGGCATGACGCCCGAGCAGATGGCGGGGCTGTTCGACCGCTTCCGCCACTCGGAATTCCACATGGTGGCGGTAGCCTGGGAGCAGGGCAGCGGCCTGGGCATGGCGCTGTGCAAGGAGCTGGTCGAGCTGCTGGGCGGCCGCATCGCGGTGCGCTCGGTCCCGGCCCAGGGCACCACGGTCGAGGTGTTCCTGCCCGTGCGCTGAGCGCGGTTTCCCCGCCGCCACCCGTCACGCGCGTGACAGGTCCAGGCTCCCGGTCCGGGGCCAGGCCGGCTAGCATCCGCCTCGGTTCTGCAAAGCCCCGAGGAGATGCTTTCATGCGCGCGCACCACCGGTTCTGGCCGAAACGCCTGCCCCATGCCCTCACGCCCTGCGCCACGTCGCTGTGGGACAACCTGGCGGTCAGCGCCAGGCGCTACCCGGACAAGGCGGCGCTGGTCTTTTTCGGCCGGGTGTGGACCTATGCCGAGCTGCTGCAGCAGGCCGAGCGGCTGGCCGCGCGCCTGGTGGCGCTGGGCGTGCGCCGGGGCGACCGCGTGCTGCTGAACATGCAGAACTGCCCCCAGCTGGTGATCGCGCATTTCGCCATCCTGCGCGCCGACGCCGTGGTGGTGCCGGTGAACCCGATGAACCGGGCCGAGGAGCTCAAGCATTGCATCAGCGACCCCGACGCCCGGGTCGCCATCACCACCGGCGACCTGGCGGCCGAGCTTGCGCGCGCGAGCGACGCGCTGACGCCCGCCGGGCGCCTGGCGCAGCTGATCGTGACCCAGTTCGGCGACGTCATGGACGGGCAGGCCGCGGGCGAGGACGCGCCGCCCGCGGCCTGGGCCGAATGGCTGGGCCAGCGGCATGCGCTGCCCAGCCTGGACGGTGGGCAGGTGCTGGCCTGGACCGAGGCCCTGGCCGAGGCGCTGCCGCTGCCCGCGGCCAGCGCCGGGCCGGCCGACCTGGCCGTCCTGCCCTATACCAGCGGCACCACCGGACTGCCCAAGGGCTGCATGCACAGCCATGCCACGCTGATGCACAACGCCATCGCGAGCGCGGTCTGGGCCAACGGCACAGCCGAGAACGTGACGCTGGCAGTGGTGCCCATGTTCCACATCACCGGCATGGTGGCGCTGATGCACGCCAGCATCTACCTGGGCGCCACCCTGGTCCTGATGCCGCGCTGGGACCGCGAGCTGGCCGGGCGCCTGATCTCGCGCTGGCGCGTGACCCACTGGACCAACATCCCGACCATGGTGATAGACCTGCTGGCCAGCCCGCATCTCGAACAGTACGAGCTGTCCAGCCTGGTCCACATCGGCGGCGGCGGGGCGGCCATGCCGCAGGCCGTGGCCCAGCGCCTGCTCGAGCAGTTCGGCCTGCGCTACGTCGAGGGCTACGGCCTGACCGAAACCGCCGCGCCCTCGCACATGAACCCGCCCGACGCGCCCAAGCAGCAATGCCTGGGCATCCCGTTTCTGAGCACCGACGCGCGCGTGATCGACCCGGACACGCTGAAGGAGCTGCCGGTGGGCGAATCGGGCGAGATCGTCATCAGCGGCCCCGAGGTCTTCCTGGGTTACTGGAAGCGCCCCGAGGCCACGGACCAGGCCTTCATCGAACTCGAGGGCAAGCGTTTTTTTCGCTCCGGCGACATGGGGCGGGTGGACGAGGACGGCTACTTCTTCATGACCGACCGCCTGAAGCGCATGATCAATGCGAGCGGCTTCAAGGTCTGGCCGGCCGAGGTCGAGGCGCTGATGTTCCGTCATCCGGCGATCCAGGAAGCCTGCGTGATCGCCACCCGCGATACCTACCGCGGCGAATCGGTCAAGGCCGTGGTCGTACTGCGCCCCGGCCACCGCGGCCGGCTCGGTGAGCAGGAACTCATCGCCTGGTGCCGCGAGCACATGGCGGTCTACAAGGCACCGCGCGTGGTGCAGTTCGTCGATGCCCTGCCAAAGAGCGGCAGCGGCAAGGTGATGTGGCGCGCGCTGCAGGAAGCCGAGGACGCCTGAGGATCTCAGCCAGCCGGTTCGGTGCGCCCTATGTACTGCGCCGAGGTCACGCCCATGGACACGTAGATGCTGGTCAGGCCCTCCATGCCCACCTCGGCCGGCTCCACCCATTCGGCCGGCACGTAGATCAGGCCGCCGCCGACCGGCACCGGCGCCGTGGGCACCAGCACGCCGTGGCAGGCCCGCCCGCCGATCTGCACCGGCTCGGGCGTGGACAGCAGGCCCAGCACCACGGTGCCGGCGGCGTCGCGTCCGCCGAAATGCAGCCACACCGGGCTCATCGACTTCAAGCCTTCCTGCTGCGGCTTGGCGAACAGGGCCACCAGCTTGCGCAGCACGTCGTAGACCGTGCGCACCACGGGGATGCGATGCATCAGCGCGTTGACCAGGCGCGCCAGGCCGCGCTGCAGGCCGGTCTCGACCAGCAGGCCGAAGCCGTAGAGGCTGAGCATCAAGAGCAGCATGCCGATCAGATAGCCGGCGACCCGCGATTCGGTCACGCCCAGGCCGATGCGGGTCAGGAACAGGCCGAACAGGCTTTCGGGGCCGAACCAGGCCGACAGGAACTGCAGGGTCCAGACCAGCAGCAGCACGGTGGCCGCCAGCGGCAGCACGGCCAGCAGGCCGGTGATCCAGGTCCGCAAAGGGTGTTGAGGCTTGAACATGGCCCCAAGCTTAGCCGCTCCGCATGAGCGCCGGCCGGCGCCCGGGGCGCGGCTGCGCGATCGCCGGCGTCCATCCATGCCTGCTCAGGCTCGGCCCGGGCTCAAAGCGTGTGACTTTTGCCACGATTCCGCCGGATTTCCTGCGTTCCGATACGTTCTGTTGCAGATTTCACCGGAGCCCGCAACCGATTGCGCCAGCGCTTGTTACAAACTGAGCCTGTCGAAGTCTGACAACGAAAGGAAGTTCCCATGTTCGCCTCACCTCGTCTCGTGGCCGCCGCCCTGCTGGCGCTGGCCGGCATCGGCAGCGCCTCGGCCGCCGACACCTACATCAGCGCCACGGTGGAGGGGGTGCTCGCGCCCGGCGTCTACGGCCGCATCGACCTGGGCAATGCGCCGCCGCCGCCGGTGCTCTATGCCCAGCCCATGATCATTGCGCGGCCGGTGGTCGGCGTGCCCCAGCGGCCGCTCTACCTCTACGTGCCGCCCGGCCATGCCAAGAACTGGGCCAAGCACTGCAGCAAGTACAACGCCTGCGCCCAGCCCGTGTATTTCGTCAACGTCGACAGCCGCGGCAAGTACGTGCGCGGCGGCCGGGGGGGCAATGACCGCGGACCGCGCGAATCGCATGGCTTCGAGCGCGACGACGGCCGCCACCACGGCCAGGACCGCGATGGGGACCATGGCCATGGCAAGGGTCATGGCAAGGGCCACGGAAAGGGCAAGGACAAGGATTGAGCCGGCCGCGCCGGGCGGCTTCAGGGCTCGAGGTACAGCTTGTCCGACCAGGTCGCCAACCACTCGGGCCAAGAACACGCAGGCCGCGCGCTCATGCCGGCTCGGCCGCCTGATCCGAGCAGCTGGCGCCGCCGCAGCCGTGGATCATCTCCTGCGGCAAAGCCAGGGGGTTCAGCATCTCGCCGGTCTCGGGGTCGTAGCCCGCGCGGCGCAGGTGCAGCGCCAGCGCCGCGTCCATCGACTGGGCGTGCTGCGGAAACCAGATCGCGAGCTCCTGCGCCATCTGCCGCACCAGGGCCAGATCGCCGGCCTCGCCGCGTGCCAGGCCCTCGCGCATCACCTGCAGCACCACCTTGTGCTGCACGCTGTGGCAGTTGGACGAGGCGAAGCGGGTCTGCTGCATCCACTGGTCCTCGCGGCCGAAATGCGCGTCGGTGTGCTCGACCAGGCTGCGCCAATGCGCCAGCAGCCCCTCGTCCGGGGCGGCCTCCACCTGCGCCAGCAGGTCGACGAACTCGCGGTGCGTCTCGTCCATCGCCGGCAGCTCCAGCGCCAGTGCGTCGGACCATTCAAGTTGGGGCATTTCCAGTCTCCGTCAGGGTGAGGCCGGAGCTTAGCCAGCCAAGCGTCCCGCGTTCTTGATCCAGGTCAGGCCCTGGCGCAATGGCCGCGCGCGCCGACGCGCTATGCTTGGCACCCCGTCACCCCAAGCTTGCAAACCGCCATGGCCGAACCCCTGCTGCCGCCTCCGCTCACGCCGCCCACACGCCTCGGGGCGCAACTGCGCGAGCAGGGCTTCGCCGTGCTGCCGGCCAGCGACGTGGCCGCCCTGGCCGGCGTGGCCCTGGACGAGCTGCTGGCCCTGGGCGAGGACTGGGCGCTGCTGCCGCCCGACCTGTACCTCAAGGACGGCGGGCGCTACCGGCGCCGCCGCCATGCCTGCTTCGTGGTCGAGGACGACCGCATCACCACCACCCCGCACCGTGCGCACTGGCAGCCGCTGGCCTACAACGCCTTGCACGGCGGCATGCAGCGCTGGTTCGAGCCCATGCTGGCCTCGACCATAGGCCAGCCGGCCTGGCTGCAGCTGATCGGCTGGCTGGCCCAGCTGGCATCGGGCCTGCGCGGCGCGCAGCCCTGGTTCGTCGAGGCCCACCAGTTCCGCATCGACACCACCGACGGCATAGGCCGGCCCACGCCCGAAGGCGCGCACCGCGACGGCGTCGACCTGGTCGCGGTGTTCCTGGTCTCGCGCGAGGGCATCAAGGGCGGCGAGACCCGGGTGTTCGACGCACAGGGGCCGCAGGGGCAGCGCTTCACGCTGACCGAGCCCTGGTCGCTGCTGCTGCTCGACGACGTCCGCGTGATCCACGAGTCCACGCCTATCCAGCCGCTGGGCGCCGAGGTCGGCCACCGCGACACCCTGGTCGTGACCCTGCGCGCCGGGGGCTTCCAGGATGAAGCGGCCTGATCCGGGCCGGTTGACGCTGGCCGGCTCCGGCAGGACACTGCGCTATGTTTGACTGACAGGAGTCCGATCATGTTCAAGCACATCCTGGTTCCCGTGGACGGTTCCCCCACCTCGATGCAGGCGGTGGCCAAGGCCGCCGGCCTGGCCAAGGCCTTCGGCAGCGCTCTGACGGCGATCTACGTGATCGACCCCTATCCCTTCACCGGGGTGGGCACCGACTTCGCCTACGGCCAGGCGCAGTACCTGAACGCAGCCACGGCCGAGGCCAACGATGCCATCAAGGCCGCGCGCGAGCAGCTCGAATCCGACGGGCTGGCGGTGCAGACGCGGGTGGTCGAGTCGCACACCGCCTGGCGCGGCATCCTCGAGACCGCCACGGCCATTGGTGCCGACCTGGTGGTAATGGGCTCGCACGGCCGCCGAGGCCTGGAAAAGCTGGTGCTGGGCAGCGTGGCCCAGCGCGTGCTGGCCCATGCCACGCTGCCGGTGCTGGTGGTGCGCGACTGAGCTCGCGCCGGCCGGCCCCCAAGGCCCATTGAAAACGACAACGGCTCCCTGGGGAGCCGTTGTGCTGTGCGGCTGGCGCGGCGCGGCCGCACAGCGCCGGAAGTCGCTTACTCGATCTGCACGCCCGAGGTCTGGACGATGCCCTTCCACTTGAGGTAGTCGCTCTTGAGCAGGCTGGAGAACTGTTCGGGTGTCATGGCGCGCGGCTCGGCGCCCTGGGCATGGATCGCGGCCTTGACATCGGGCTGGGCCAGCAGCTTGTTGACCTCGGCGTTGACCGTGACGACGATGTCCTTGGGCGTGCCGGCCGGCATGAACAGGCCGTACCAGGTGCTGACGTCGAAGTCCTTGTAGCCCGACTCGGCGACCGTGGGCACCTCGGGCAGCGAGCTGCTGCGGCGCGCCGAGGTCACGGCCAGGGCGCGCAGCTTGCCGGACTTGATCTGCCCCAGCGCCGAGGGCACCGAGGACACCAGCAGGTCGATGTTGCCGGCCAGCGCGTCCATCATCGCCGGGTTCGAGCCCTTGTAGGGCACGTGGCGGATCTTGACCTTGGCGGCCTTCTCGAACAGGTCGCCGGCCAGGTGGATGGTGGTGCCGTTGCCGGGCGAGCCGTAGGTGAGGGTGTCGGGCGCCGCGCGCGCCGCGCTCACCACGTCGGCCAGGGTCTTGAAGCGCGAGTTGGCGTGGGTGGCGATGACCACCGGCGTGTGGGCCACATGGGCCACGGCTACCAGGTCGCGCGTCGGCTCGTAGCTGATGTTCTTGTACAGCCAGGGCGCGACGACCAGGTTGTCCTTCTGGCCCATCACCATCTCGTAGCCGGTCGGCGCCGCCTTGACGGCCTCGGCGATGCCTATGGTGCCGCCCGCGCCGGCGCGGTTGTCGGCCACCACGGTCCATTTGTTCACCTCGGTCAGCTTGCTGGCGACCAGGCGCGAGAGGATGTCGGTGCCGCCGCCGGGCGGGAAGGGCACGATGAGGCGGATCGGCTTGGCGGGATAGGCCTGGGCCTGGGCCGCAAAGGCGGCCAGGGCCAGGGTCAAGAAGGCGAGCAGTTTGCGGATCATGGGGGCTTCAGAAGAAACGGAAGGCCCCCATTCTAGGCAGCGCCCTCAGACCCGCTCGAAGATCGCCGCGATGCCCTGGCCGCCGCCTATGCACATGGTCACCAGCGCATAGCGGCCCTGGATGCGATTGAGCTCGTGCAGGGCCTTCACCGTGATCAACGCACCGGTGGCGCCTATCGGGTGGCCCAGCGAGATGCCCGAGCCGTTGGGGTTGACCTTGGCCGGGTCCAGCCCCAAGTCCTTGGTCACCGCGCAGGCCTGGGCCGCGAAGGCCTCGTTGGCCTCCACCACGTCCAGGTCGTTCACCGTCAGGCCCGCCTTCTTGAGCGCCAGCTGCGTCGCCGGCACCGGGCCTATGCCCATGTACTTGGGGTCCACGCCCGCATGCGCGTAGGCCACCAGGCGCGCCATGGGCGCCAGGCCGCGCGCCTTGGCCGTGCCGGCTTCCATCAGCACCACGGCCGCCGCCGCGTCGTTGATGCCCGAGGCGTTGCCCGCCGTCACCGTGCCGTTCTCCTTGAGGAACACCGGCTTGAGCTTGGCCATGTCCTCCAGCGTCGCGTCGGTGCGGAAATGCTCGTCGGTCGCGTAGGCCACCTCGCCCTTGCGGCTCTTGAGCATCACCGGCACGATCTGCTCCTTGAAGTAGCCGGCTTCCGTGGCCTTCTGGGCGCGGTTGTGGCTCTGCACGGCCAGCCGGTCCTGGTCCTCGCGGGTGATGCCCCACTTGGCCGCGATGTTCTCGGCCGTCACGCCCATGTGGATGTTGTGGAAGGGGTCGTGCAGGGCACCCACCATCATGTCCACCATCTTGGTGTCGCCCATGCGCGCGCCAAAGCGCGTGGACAGGCTGGCGTAGGGGGCGCGGCTCATGCATTCGGCGCCGGCGCCGATCGCGACCTCGCAGTCGCCCAGCAGGATGGCCTGGCTGGCCGAGACAATGGCCTGCAGGCCAGAGCCGCACAGGCGGTTGACGTTGAAGGCCGGCGTGCCTTGGTCGCAGCCGCCCTCGATGGCGGCCACGCGCGAGAGGTACATGTCGCGCGGCTCGGTGTTGACCACATGGCCGAAGGCCACATGGCCCACGTCCTGGCCGGCCACGCCGGCGCGCGCCAGCGATTCCTTGACCACCAGGGCGCCGAGCTGGGTGGGGGGCTGGTCCTTGAGGCTGCCGCCAAAGGTTCCGATGGCGGTGCGCACGGCGCTGACGACGACGACTTCACGGGTCATGGGATGTCTCCTGAAAACAGATAGGAAAAGCGGTGGGCCGGCGCGCCGCAGGCGCTGCACGGGCGATTTGACACGGTTCAGTATGGCACGACAGAATTGCCCGGGGGCTGACCTGCTGTCAACCCGGTTACAGGAGCTGTCGCCATGTACAAGCATCTTCTCTTGCCGACCGACGGGTCCGAGACCTCGCTGAGCGCGGTGCGCCAGGGGGTGGCGCTGGCGCAGTCCCTGGGCGCCGAGGTCACCGTCATGACCGTGATCGAGCGTTTCCCCAGCGGCATCACGGACAGCGCCCATGTGCCCGAGGAAACCGTGCGCCAGGACTCGGCGCGCGAGGCCGCGCTGGTCCGGCTGGAGGCTGCGGAGAAGCTGGCCCAGCAGGCCGGCGTGCGCTGCCACCGCATCCTGTCCAGCGAGCACCCCATTCATCAGGGCATCCTGGAGGCCGCCCACACGGCCGGGGCCGACCTGATCGTCATGGGCACGCATGGCATGGGCGCGGTCGAGCGCTTGCTGATCGGCAGCCAGACCCAGCGCGTGCTCGCCCACACCAAGCTACCGGTGCTGGCCCTGCATTGAGCCGGCTGCGCGGGCCGTCGGTGGGCGTACTCAGGTCGGCGCCGGGCCGCCCCAAGCCGACCTGGGCCCCCTCGGGGCCGGGTCGAAGCGTGATGCCTCGGAACGTGCATAGCGCAGGCCCGGCATGGGCTCGCTACGCTGCACAGCTGCGCGCACGGACGCTGCGCGAGCCCAGCGCAGCACGCGAAGCGGTAAGCGTGGGGGCATGTCTTCAGTCGCGCACGTCGGCCACCGGTTCGGCGCCGAAATCCGGGCGCGCCAGGTAGGCCAGCACGCGTGCGGCGGCTTCGGAGGGGCTGCTGAGCTGGCCGGCCGCCTTGAGTCCGGTGAAGCGGTCCCGGTCCGGGAAGGCGGCGGGGTCGGCGCCGCGCAGCTGCACCTGCATGTCGGTGTCGATCACGCCGGGCGCCAGGGAGCATACGCGCGCGCCATGGGGCTTGAGCGCCTCCTCCAGCGCCAGGCAGCGCGTGAAATGGTCCAGGCCAGCCTTGGCCGCGCAGTAGCCGGCCTGCGAGGCCATGGGGCGGCGGCCCAGGCCCGAAGAGACGTTGAGCAGCTTGCGCGTGCCGGCCCAGTGTTCGGTGGCGTGCAGGAAGGCGGCGGCCAGCAGCATGGGCGCTTCCAGGCCCACGCGCAGGGCGCCCGCCAGCGCCCCCGGGTCGGCCTCGCTGAGCGGGGCGATGCGCGCAATGACGCCGGCGTTGTTGATCAGCGTGGCGGTGGCGAAGCGCTGCGCTGGCTGCTCGGCCAGCCATTGCGACAGGCTCTCGGCGGCTGCGGCGCCCTCGGCCAGGTCCTGCGACCACTGGATCAGCGGAGCGCCGCGCCGCTGCGCCTCCTGCGCCAGCTCCTCGCTGAGCTGGCGCGACAGGCACAGCAGGGTGCGCTCGGGCTGCAACAGCTGCCGCGCCATGGCGAGCCCCAGGCCGCGCGAGGCGCCGGTGAGTATGGTGAGATGGGCGTTCATGGGCCCATCGTAGCGCGGCCCCGGCCGCGTCGTTCAGGCCGCGACCACAATGGGGAACAAGGCCCTGAGCCCATCCGCGCCGGGTGTGAACGGCACGGTGAGCGCGGCGCGCCCCGCCTCGTCGAGCCGGCGCCACAGCAGGTCGCGCGCGTTGCCGGCTTCGCCCGCGACGTAGACCTGGGTGGTCAGCAGCTCGCGCGGGCCCAGCCTGACCTTGAGGTGGATGTGAGGCGTGCGCCCGCTGTAGGGCGCGGGCCGCAGGGTGCGAAAGCGGTAGCGGCCCTGGTCATCCACCGTGACGCGGCCAAAGCCCTGGAAGGCCGGGTCGGCGCGGCCGCCGTCCCCGGGATGGTGGTAATGGCCGGCCTGGTCGCATTGCCAGATCTCGACCTGGGCGCCGCGCACCGGCCGGCCCTCGGGGTCGCTCACCTGGCCTTCGAGCCAGGCCGGCTGGCCGAGGCGGTAGTTCCGCACGCCGTTGCGCAGCAGGTCGTAATCGCTGTCCTCGGGCATTGCCACGGGGTAGAACGGTCCCTCGGTCTGCGCGGGGGTGAGCGGCCGTCCGCCCTGCGCCTGCGCTGCTGGCCAGACCCAGGGGGCGGCGAGCAAGGCGGCCGAGACCTGGCGACGGCGGATCGGGTGGCGGGTAGAGGGCATGGCGCGATCTCCAAAAGCTCCAAGGGTCAGAGGCGCCGGCGGCGGGCCAAGTTCCGTCGCCTGGGGCTCAGAACGGGGCCGGGCTGCTGAAATCGCAGGCCTGTCCCGTTGCCGGGTGGGGCAGGCGCAGCGCGCAGGCGTGCAGCAGCAGGCGGTCGGCACGCGCCCGCACTTCCGGTGGCGCGTAGAGCGCGTCGCCCAGGATGGGGTGGCCCATGCACTGCAGGTGCACGCGCAGCTGGTGCGAGCGGCCGGTGACCGGCTCCAGCGCCACGCGGGTGGTGCCACCGGCCCGGTCCTGGGCCAGGACGCGCCAGCGCGTGAGGCTGGGCTTGCCGCGCCCAGGGTCGACGATGCTGCGCGGCCGGTTGGGCCAGTCGAGGATCAGCGGCAGGGCTATCTCGCCCCAGCCGTCCGCGCTCTCGGGCGCGGCCAGCAGGCCCTGGACCACTGCCTCGTAGCGCTTGTGCACGGCGCGCGCGGCGAAGGCCATGCTCAGGCTGCGCTGGGCCTCGGCGCCGCGCGCCATCGCCAGCAGGCCCGAGGTCGCCATGTCCAGCCGGTGCACCACCAGGGCGTCGGGCCACAGCGCTTGGGCGCGGGCGCTCAGGCAGTCCTGCTTGTCGGCGCCGCGCCCCGGCACGGCCAGCAGGCCGGCGGGCTTGTCCAGCACCAGCAGCTGCTCGTCGGCATGGACCAGCGGGACCTCGGTCGGCAGCGGCACGCTGTTCCTCAGGCCTCGAGCAGGCCGGCCAGCCGCTCGGCGTCCAGGCTGCGCGCCGCGCCGAAGCCGGCCACCTGGCGTGCGCCGCTCAGCGCCACCAGCACGAAGCTGAAGTCGCCGAGCTGGGTCATGGGCTCGGCCTCGGGAAAGCGTGCCAGGTAGGCCGTGCGCGCCGCTTCCCAGTCGGCGCTGCCGGGTTCGGGCAGCCGGGCCAGGCCCTCGAGCGTGACGCGGGGCAGGGCGTGCACCGGCTCGCCCTCGGCCTCGGGCGCCGCGACCAGCAGCGAAACCCGCGGCTGGGCGAGCAGGTTGCGGGTATGGCCGGCCAGGCTGCTGACATGCAGCACCAGGCTGCCTGCCCCGGGCAGCAGGGCGTAGGGCACCATGGAGACGCTGGGCCGGTCGGGCGCCGCGGCCTGCAGGGTGCTCAGGGCGGCGGTGCGGCGGCTGGCGAGCAGCGCGCGCAAGGCCTGGTCCAGGCGGGATTCGGCGGACGGTTCGGGAGCTTGGGCGGGCATGGCGCCATTCTGGCACCGCCCTGTCGGCCCCGGCGCCGGCCGGGGGCTGGATGCCGCGCCCGATTTGTGTCAAGCTGGCCCCATGACGAGGGGGACCGCATGAAAAAGACCGCTGTGGACCTGCGCTGGCTGCTGGTGGGGGCGGGCTTGGCGCTGGCCGGCTGCACGCCGCTGCTGCCCAAGGCCAGCAGCGTGGCCGCATCGACTTTCGACAGCTACGAGTCGGCACGCGAGGCGCTGGAGAAGGTCGTCCCTTACAGGACCACCTTCGACGAGCTCAAGGCCCTGGGCTTCGACCCGCAGGCCAGCGCCAACGTCACGGTGATCCCCTATCCCGAGGTGGTCACGCGGCTGGCGCCGCACCCGGGTGTGCCGCTGGAGCAACTGGAGCCCGGCGTGCGCGACTGCATCCTGGCGCAGACCCTGTGCCGCGCCTACGTGTTCCGCTATGGCCAGCAGCGCCGGGTGCGCGAGGGCGGCTTCTGGTCGGACTTCTTCAACTTCGACCGCCAGGTCTCGATCACCGGCTGGCGCTTCGAGGGCCTGGTGGTGGTGCGCAACGGCGTGGTGCTGCTGCGCAGCATAGGCGGCGAGCCGCGCACCGACCGCGTCGACCGCCAGCACAACCCCCTGGGGCCGTTGCAGCCGGCCGGCGAGGCGGCGGGGCCCTGGCTGCTGCGCTAGCGGCCGGTCCTGGCCCGCACGCGGTTGACCTCGAACTCGCTGACTTCCCCCGCCTGGTTGCCCCAGTTGGTGCGCAGATGGGTCAGCACGGCCGCCACGTCGCGGTCGTCCAGTTGCAGCACGAAGGGCGGCATGCCGTAGGGGCGGGGGTTGCCCGCGGTCGCGGGCGGGAAGCCGCCGTACAGCACCATCTGGACCAGGTTGGTGGCATGCGGCAGGTTCACCGCGCGGTTGCCGGCCAGGGCCGGATAGGCGCCGGCCACGCCCTGGCCGCGCTCGCCGTGGCATTGCACGCAATGCCGCTCGTAGAGCTTGGCGCCGCGCGCCGCGACCTGGGCGTCGGGGGCGGCGCGCGGCGCCGGGTTCCCGGCCGGGGCGGCCGGCGGCAGGGCCTTGAGGTACTGGGCCATGGCGCCCAGGTCGGCCTCGTTCAGGTACTGGGTGCTGTGCAGTACCACCTCGGACATGGGGCCGCTGACGCTGCGGCGCGGCGTGTGGCCGGTCTTGAGCAGGCGCACGATGTCGGCCAGCGGCCAGTCGGCCACGCCGGCCTCGCTCGCCGAGTTCAGTGCCGGCGCGTACCAGCTCTGCACCGGGATCAGCCCCCCCGACAGGTCCAGCGGGTCGCCGCTGGCGCCCAGCACGTTGCGCGCGCTGTGGCAGGCCGAGCAATGGCCGAGGCCACCGACCAGGTAGGCGCCGCGGTTCCATTCCGGCGACTGGGCCGGGTCAGGCCGGTAGGTCGCGGGGCGGAAGTAGAGCGCGCGCCAGACCGCCAGGGCGGCCTGGGTGCTGAAGGGCCAGCTCAGCCGGTGCGCCGGCGCGGCCTGGCGCACCGGGGGCAGGCTTTGCAGGTAGGCGAACAGGGCGTCGGCGTCTTCGCGCGCGACCTGGGTGGTGCTGGTGTAGGGGAAGGCCGGGTAGAGCAGGCGGCCGTCCATGGAGCGGCCATGGTGCAGGGCGCGCCAGAAATGCGCCGCCGTCCAGCGGCCCAGGCCGGTCTCGGGGTCGGGCGTAAGGTTGCCCGCGTAGACCGTGCCGAAGGGCGTCTCTATGCCGCGTCCACCGGCGTAGGGCGCGCCGCCGCGCGCCGTGTGGCAGGCCATGCAATTGCCCGCCCGCGCCAGGTAGGCGCCGCGCGCCACCAGCTCGGGCGTGGACTTCGCGGGGGCGGCGGCGAGGTCGACGCCGTCCTGGTAGTTGTGCTGCCAGACCCAGGCTGCCGCGGCCAGCGCCAGGACCAGCAGGCCCAGCAGAAACAGGCGTGCCCTTTTCATCGCGGCCCCACCTGCAGCTGGGCGCTGCCGCAAGCCAGGTTGGGCGCGCCGGCGGGCACCGGCGGCGGCGCGGGCGCGGGATGGGTGTCGGCCGGCAGGGCCTGCGTGGCCAGCCAGCTGGTCACGGCAACCACGTCCTCGGGCCGCATGCGCTCGACGATCTGGGCCATGCAGTCCGGGGCATGGGCGCGGCGCTGGCCGGTGCGCCAGGCGCCGAGCTGGGCGTTCAGGTAGTCCTGCGGCAGGCCCAGCAGCCCGGGCACGCCGGGCGCCACGCCGGTCAGGGCCTGGCCGTGGCACTGGACACAGGCCGGCAGGCCGCGCGCCGCGTCGCCCTGGCGCACCAGCGCCTGGCCGCGCTGCAGCAGCTCGGGCGACACGCGCGGCGGGCGGGCCGAGGGCGGCGGGTAGGGCAGCTCGAGGGCGGCGAAGTACTGGGCCATCTCGGCCATGTAGGCGTCGGACAGCGGGTCGAGCAGGCGGATCATCAGGCTGTAGTGACGCCGGCCCTCGCGGAAGTTGAGCAGCTGGTTGTAGAGGTAGCCGGCCGGCTTGCCCGCCAGGCGCGGGTAATAGCCGTCCGGGCCGGCGCGGCCCTGGGCGCCATGGCAGGCGGTGCAGGCCAGGGTGCGCTGGGCCATGGAGTCTTCGAAGCTCGGCGCCGACAGGGCCGGGCCGCAGAGGCTGGCGGCAGCCGCCAGGGCCAGGACGGCCAGCCGGCGCAGCGGGGGGCGTAGGGGATGTCTCACGATGTCCGCATGATGCCCCAGCCGGGGCCGGGATGAAAGCATCAGCTGCGCACCGGAAAACCATATCAGATGCACAATTCGTGCAGTTAATGAGATCAGATGGCGATGCCACCCAAAGCATGAAGCGCTACGAGACCTTGGCCGAGCTGCTGGCCACCGACATCCGCGCGGGTCGCCTGGCGCCCGGTGCGCGCCTGCCCTCGGTGCGCCAGCTCCAGACCCAGCATGGCCTCAGCGCCTCCACCGTGTTCCAGGCCTACTACCGCCTCGAGGAGAAAGGCCTGGTGCGGGCGCGCGAGCGCTCGGGCTATTACGTGGCGGGACCGGCCACGCCCGGCCTGGCCGAGCCCGGCCGCGGCGCCGCGCCGCGCGCGCCGGCCAGGGTCGACGTCAGCTCCCTGGTGTTCCATGTGCTGGGTGCGGCCCAGGACACGCAGATCGTGCCGCTGGGCTCGGCCTTCGCCTCGGCCGAGCTGTTTCCGCTGCAGCGCCTGGGCCAGTCGCTGTCGCGCGGCGCCAGGCGCATGCAGCCGCGCGACACCCTGGTCGACCTGCCGCAGGGCCAGCCTGCGCTGCGCCAGCAGATCGCGCAGCGCTACCTGGGCCTGGGCATGGCGCCGCCGCCCGAGGGCGTGATCGTGACCAACGGCGCGCTCGAGGCGCTCAACCTCTGCCTGAGCGCGGTGGCGCGGCCAGGCGACCTGGTGGCCGTCGAGTCGCCGGGCTTCTACGCCGCGCTGCAGGCCCTGGAGCGGCTGGGCATGCGCGCGCTCGAGATCCCGGTCGATTCCAAGCAGGGCGTCGACCTGGGCCGGCTGTCCGACGCGCTGGAGCGCCATCCGGTCAAGGCCTGCTGGTTCATGACCAGCTTCCAGAACCCCATGGGCGCCAGCATGGACGAGGCGCGCAAGCGCGAATTGGTCGAGCTGCTGGCGCGCCACCAGGTGCCGCTGATCGAGGATGACGTCTACGGCGAGCTCTACTTCGGCCCGCGCGCGCCGCTGCCGGCCAAGGCCTTCGACCGCCAGGGCCTGGTCATGCACTGCAGTTCGTTCTCCAAGACGCTGGCGCCGGGCTACCGCGTGGGCTGGGTGGCGCCGGGCCGCTTTGCCGAGGCCATAGAGCGGCTCAAGCTGACGACCACGCTGTCGGCCAGCGTGCCGGCCCAGGTGGCGCTGGCCGACTACCTGCAGCACGGCGGCTACGACCGCCACCTGCGCCGCCTGCGCCACGCGCTGGAGGGCCAGCAGGCCAGCCTGAGGCAGGCGCTGGCGCGCCATTTCCCGCCGGGCCTGCGCGTGTCGCGGCCCGCGGGCGGCTACTTCCTGTGGGTGGAGCTGGCGCCCGGCCTGGACACCCTGGCCCTGTTCGAGCGCGCGCTGGCCGAGGGCATCAGCCTGGCGCCGGGGCCGATGTTCTCTGCGCGGCGTGCCTGGCGCCACTGCGTGCGGCTCAACTACGGCCACCCCTGGAGCGCAGCGCTGGAGGACGCGGTGGCCCGCCTGGGCCAGCTGGTGGCCGAGCTCACGCCGAGCGGCTGAGCCGCCCCGGCTTCAGGGCTCGCCCAGGGAGACGCCGATCTGCCGCGCCGCGACCAGCAGCGGATGGTCCAGCGGCACGCGGCGGTTGCGCGCGGCCACGCGGTCCAGCGGCAGGCTGGACAGCAGGCCGCCCTGCAGCGTGACCATGCGGTTGAACTCGCCGCGCGCCACCAGCTGCGCGGCCTGGTTGCCGAACTGCGTGGCCAGCACGCGGTCGAAGGGCGTGGGCCGGCCGCCGCGCTGCACATGGCCGAGCACGGTGGCGCGCACCTCGCTGGCCAGCCGCGGCTGCAGCCATTCGCGCAGCACATGGCCCACGCCGCCCAGGCGCACCGGTTCGGCGCGCTCGGGGCTGAGCCCGGCGATGGTCAGCTGGCCGCCGCGCGGCTTGGCGCCTTCGCCTATGCAGATCACGGTGAAATGCTGGCGCTGCTCGCGATCGCGGCAAAAGGCCAGCACGGCCTCGGGCTCGTAGTCGATCTCGGGCAGCAGGATCACGTCGGCCGCGCCGGCCACGCCGGCCTCCAGCGCGATCCAGCCCGCGTAGCGCCCCATGGTCTCGACGATCATCACGCGGCCATGGCTCTGGCCCGTGGTCTGCACGCGCTCCAGGGCGTCGGCGACCGTGGCCACCGCCGTGTCGAAGCCGAAGCTGCGCTCGCAGCCCTCGATGTCGTTGTCTATGGTCTTGGGCACGCCCACCATGGGCAGGCCGCGCAGCGCCAGGGCATGGGCGATGGTCATGGTGCCGTCGCCGCCGATCGCCACCACCACGTCCAGTCCCAGGGCGCGCGCGCGCGCCAGCACGGCCTCGGTCTGGGCCTCGCTGGCCAGCGGGTTGGCGCGATTGCTGGCGCCCAGCATGGTGCCGCCCGAGAACAGGATGCCGCTGACCGAACGCCAGTCGAGCTCGCGCGTGCGCCCGCCCTCCATGAGGCCGGCGAAGCCGTCCTCGATGCCGATCACGCGCGCCTGGCACTGGCGCAGCAGCGACTTGGTGACGGCCCGGATCACCGCGTTCAGGCCGGGGCAGTCGCCGCCGCCGGTCAGCAAGCCGACGCTGAGCGAGGGCCGTGCGGCGGAGGACGGAGCGCGTTTCGAGGTCATGGTCCTTCCATGGTAGCGAACTGTTGCCAGCGTGGGCGGGCGGTTGCGGCGACAATGGCAGCTTTTGCGATTTGCTTTTTGCGCCGCCATGGCGCATTTTTTCATTCCCGACCCGTTTTTGACATGTCTTCTTTCCAGGTTCGCCCCGCCACCCTCCGCGACGCCCAGGCCGTCGCCGAACTCCACGCCGCCTCCAGCCATGCGGCCTACCAGGGCATCGTGCCCGAGGAGCACCTGAGCCATATGCCCATGGCCAAGCGCGTGGCCTTCTGGCGCGAGGCCATCGAGTACGGCGAGCCCCAGGTCCATGTGGCGCTGGAGGGCGAGGCCATCGTCGGCTTCGTCGGCTTCGACCGCTCGCGCGACCCCAAGTCCAAGCCCACCACCGGCGAGGTCTGGGCCATCTACGCCGCGCCCGGGCAATGGGGCGGCGGCGTGGGCCTGGCCCTGTGGGACGCGGCGCGCGAAGGCCTGGAGGGCGAGGACTGCACCGAGGTCACGGTCTGGGTGCCGCTGCGCAACGAGCGCGCTCTGCGCTTCTTCGAGCTGGCCGGCTTCAAGCGCGAGATGAACACCGCCAAGACCGTGCCGGTGGGCGGCATACGCCTCGAGGAAGTGCGGCTCAAGCGCAAGCTGGGCTGATACCGGCCTCGCGCGGAGCCCTGGCTTGGCCCTGCTGCTCGCCCCCATGGAGGGGCTTTTGGATCACACGCTGCGCGACATCCTCACGCGCGTCGGCGGGGTGGACCGCTGCGTCTCCGAGTTCATCCGCGTCACCGACACCCTGCTGCCGGCGCGCGCCTTCGTGCGCGTGGTGCCCGAGCTGGCCAACGGCGGGCGCACGCGCGCCGGCGTGCCGGTGCGCGCCCAGCTGCTGGGCTCGGATCCGGCCTGCCTGGCCGAGAACGCGGCGCGGCTGGCCGAGCTCGGCCCGGCCGGCATAGACCTGAACTTCGGCTGCCCGGCCAAGACCGTGAACCGGCACCGCGGCGGCGCCGTGCTGCTGGACGAGCCCGAGCTGATCGCGCGCATCGTCGCCGCCGTGCGGCGCGCCGTGCCGCCGCACATGCCGGTGTCGGCCAAGATGCGGCTGGGCTTCGACGACGACCGCCGTGCCGAGGAATGCGCCGAAGCGATCGCCGGCGCCGGCGCCGACGAGCTGGTGGTGCACGCGCGCACCAAGGCCCATGGCTACCGGCCGCCGGCCTACTGGGAGCGCATCGCCGAGCTGCGCGCGCGCGTGCGCCTGCCGGTGGTGGCCAACGGCGAGATCTGGAGCGTGGCCGATGCGCTGCGCTGCCGCGAGGTCTCGGGCTGCGACAGCCTGATGCTGGGGCGCGGCATGGTCAGCGACCCCGGCTTGGCCCTGGCCATCCTCGCGCAGGACGGGGCGCCGGGCACCAGCGAAGGGCGCGCCGGCCTGGCCTGGCAGGACCTGCTGCCGCTGGTCGCCGACTTCTGGCGCCAGGTCGGCCTGCACGTGGCGGCGCGCCACCGCGCCGGGCGGCTCAAGCAGTGGCTCAACTACCTGCGCCGCCGCTACCCCGAGGCCCAAGAGGCCTTCGACGCGCTGCGCCTGGTGAACGACCCGGCCCGGGTGCAGCAGTGGCTCTGTGCCACACTGGGACCCGCGCTTGCGCACCCCAGCACCCCCTCGGAGGATTGATCGCCCATGGCTTCCAGCCTGCTTGCCCTGCTCGACGACATCGCCACCTTGCTCGACGACGTGGCGGTGCTGACCAAGCTCTCGGCCAAGAAGACCGCCGGCGTGCTGGGCGACGACCTCGCGCTCAACGCCCAGCAGGTCACGGGCGTGCATGCCGATCGCGAGCTGCCGGTGGTCTGGGCGGTGGCGCGCGGCTCGCTGCTCAACAAGGCCATCCTGGTGCCGGCGGCGCTGGCCCTGAGCGCCTTCGCGCCCTGGGCCGTGACCCCGCTGCTGATGCTGGGCGGCGCCTTCCTCTGCTTCGAAGGCGCGGAGAAGCTGGCCCACCGCTTTCTGCACAGCCCGGCCGAGGACGCGGCGCACCACGAGGAGTTGAGGCAGGCGCTGGCCAACCCGGCCGTGGACCTGGTGGCGCTGGAGCGCGACAAGATACGCGGCGCGGTGCGCACCGACTTCATCCTCTCGGCCGAGATCGTCGCGATCACGCTGGGCGCTGTGGCGGCCAGCCCCTTCGTGACCCGGCTCGGCGTGCTGGCCGCGATCGCCGTGGTCATGACGATCGGCGTCTACGGCCTGGTGGCGGCCATCGTCAAGCTCGACGACGCAGGCCTGGCCCTGAGCCGGCGCAGCGCGCCCGCGGCGCAGGCCGCGGGGCGCGCCCTGCTGGCCGCTGCGCCCTGGCTGATGAAGGCCCTGTCGGTGGCCGGCACGGCCGCCATGTTCCTGGTCGGCGGCGGCATCCTGGTGCACGGCCTGGCGCCGCTGCACCACGCGCTCGAGCTCGTGGTCGACGCGGTCGCCCACCTGCCCGGCCTGGCCCAGTTGGTACCGCTGCTGTTCGAGGCCCTGGTCGGCATCAAGGCCGGTGCACTGGTGCTCGGCACCTTCAGCCTGCTCAAGCGGCTGCGGCGCCGGCCGGCTTGAGGAAGAAAAACCGGGATCCCGCGCGCTACGCGGAGGGGTGGCTGCGCGTCTGCACCAGCATGCCCAGCAAGAGCACCATGCCCGACAGCAGCAAGGCGACGACGATGCCGGCTGCCAGGACGGCCTGCGGCAGCCATTGCTCGTGAGCCTGGAGTACCTCCGCGGCGGGCGCAGAGACTTCGACGTCCCAGACCCGGTCGCCGAGCGTGAACGACTGAACTCGGCGAAAGCTTCCTTGCGCTGCCAAGGGGCTGCCGCCGGCGCCGGACGCCGCGCTGTCGAACACCAGCCTGTCGGACGAGTTGGCCGGGTCGCCCCCGGCCTGGGCCACGATGGGCTCCGGCCCGCCCTCGAACAGGCGCACGCGCCAGGCGGGCGGCACGCCGGGCAGGCTGGAAAGCATCTCGGCGACCTCGAAGCCTGCACCCACCGAACCGATGTAGGCGGCGCGCCGCTGCGACAGGCTGTCGGTCGCCGCACCGGGGCGGTACACGGGCAGGCGCAGAGCGAGTCCGACGTGCTTGCGTGGGCCTTGAACCTGGATCAGCTTGCCGGAGGTCGTGAGCTTGCCGGTATCGCGCGCGACCGCCAGGGCGGTGCGCACATGCGGCGCGGCGGCGATGTCTTTGCCCAGCAGATGGGTGTTGCCGGCCTGCGGCTCGATCAGCGTGAACGGGTGGTAGTCGTCGCGTGCACCCGGCGGATGGATGGCAAAACGATGCGGGGCCGGCCAGGACGGGTCCTGCTGCAAGGCCTTCTCGAAAGTCTGCTTCGCGGCTGCCGGGACATAGGGGGCGAAGTTCAGCACCTGGAAGCCGGGGAACTGGTCCTTCAGTGCCAAGGCCTCGGTGAAGCGGTGGAACGCGTCGCGCGACACCTCGCCACTGGCAAAGAGCGCACGCAGACCGACCAGCACCTGCGCATAGGACGCGAAGCGCCTTTCGATCTGCGTGGCCGCATGGCTGGCCGTCGTGTCGAAGCGCGACTGCGCGCCGCTCGCAAGCGCCAGGTGCGTCCACTGGCCGGCCGCGGCCGACAAGGCCATGCCGGCGACCAGGACCAGGGCCGCGATCAGGACCGGCCTGCGCCCGGGCCGACCGGACAGGACATTCGTCCGCAACAGGCGAAACATGCCGTCTCCATGCGCCATGGCGCCTCCCCTTCCCGTGACCGAGATCGCAAGTCTCGGCGAATCCACCGGGCAAGGTCAAGCTCGCGGCGGACTGCGCGAGCTCCTGCGCGACCGGCGCCAGGCTATCAGGGCCCGCCGTTCCCCGGTTCGGGCGGCCGCCGCGCCAGCAGCTCGGCCGCCAGCACTTCGTAGGCGGCCGCGACGCCGAGCAGGGCCGCCTCTCCCTGGGGCCGGCCCAGCAACTGCAGGCCCATGGGCCAGCGCCCGTTGGCGTGGAAGCCGGCCGGCAGGCTGAGCGCGGGCAGGCCGGCGAAGCTCGCGTAGATCGTGACCTCCATCCAGCGGTGGTAGCTGTCCATCTCGCGACCGGCCACGGTCTTCGGCCAGCGCTCGGCTACGGGGAAGGGCCAGACCTGGGTCACCGGCAGGGCCAGCAGGTCGTAGCGGCCCAGCAGTTCGAGCAGCTGGGCGTGGAAGGCGCTGCGCCTGGCGCTGGCCTGCATGAAGTCCTGGCAGCTCAGGCGCTGCGCCTCGTCGTGCTCCCACAGGGCCTCGGGCTTGATGCGCTCGCGCGCCCCGGGCTGTGCCAGCAGCCTGGCCACCTTGGGCGCGACCAGGGCGTGGCGCCAGACGCGCCAGGCCTTCCACACGATGGCCGGGTCGAAGCCCGGCGCCAGCGGCTCGACCAGTGCGCCCTCGGCGGCCAGGCGCTGCAGGGCCTGCTCGCACAGCGGCAGGATGCCAGGCTCCATGGGCAGGTAGCCGCCCAGGTCGCCCAGCCAGGCGATGCGCAGGCCGCGCAGCTTGGCCGGCGCCTGGGGCGGCTGCCAGGCGCCCGGGGCTTCGGCGATCGACAGCGGCACGCGCGGGTCGTGGCCGGCCTGGATGGCCAGCAGCCGGCCCAGGTCGCGCACGCTGCGCGCCATCGGCCCCTCGGTGCCGAGCTGGTCGACCCAGGTGTCGGCCGCCGGCCAGAACGGCACGCGGCCCTGGCTGGGGCGCAGGCCGAACACATGGTTCCAGGCCGCGGGGTTGCGCAGCGAGCCCATGAAGTCGGAGCCATCGGCCACCGGCAGCAGGCGCTGGGCCAGCGCCACGGCCGCGCCGCCGCTGCTGCCGCCGGCGCTGACCGCAGGGTCCCAGGCGTTGCCGGTGGCGCCGAACAGCTCGTTGAATGTGTGCGAGCCCAGGCCGAACTCGGGCATGTTGGTCTTGGCTATCACGATGCAGCCCGCGGCCTTCATGCGCGTGGCCATCAGGCCGTCGCGCGTGGCGACCGCGTCCTTGAGCAGGCTGCAGCCGTAGGTGGTGGGAAAGCCCGCGGCCTGGCCCGTGTCCTTGATCGCCTGCGGGATGCCGTGCAGCCAGCCGAGCGAGGCGCCGCGCGCGAGCTCGGCGTCGCGCTCGTCGGCCTGGTGCAGCAGGGCGTCGTCGGGCGCCAGGCTAACGATGGCGTTGAAGCGCGGGTTGAGGCGGTGGATGCGCGCCAGGTAGGCCTGCATCACCTCGCGGCAGGAGATCTCGCGCGCGTGGATGGCGCGCGACAGCGCGTCGGCGTCGAGGTCGGTCGGGTCGGTGAAGCTCATGGGATTTCCGTGGCGCGGCTCACTGGGGCTGCACGTTCACCGCGCGGGCGATGCCCTGGTAGCGCGCGATCTCGGCCGTGTAGAGCTTTTGCAGCTCGGCCGGGCTCGCGGGCTTGCCGACCTGGCTGCCCGTGGCCTCGTAGGCCTTGCGGATGTCGGCGTTCTGCAGCGCCTCGTTGACCGCCTTGTTGATGCGCTCGACAGCCGGGTCGGGCGTGGCCTTGGGCACCAGGATGCCGGCCCAGAGGTCGAACTCGAAGCCCTCCAGCGCCTTGCTCGCGTCCAGCGTCGGCAGGCTGGGGAACAGCGGATGGGGCTGGCGCGCGGCGATGCCGTAGGCCTTGAGCTTGCCCTCCTTGATCAGCGCCGGCACGTTGCCGGCCAGGGGCATGAACACCAGGTCGATCTGCCCGCCCATCAGGTCGGTCAAGAGCGGCGCGGCGCCCTTGTAGGGCACATGCAGCATCTTGACGCCGGTCTGCTTGCTGAAGCTCTCGGCCACCAGGTGGTAGAGCGAGCCCGGGCCCACGCTGCCATAGGACAGCTGCTTGGCGCCGGGCTTCTTGCTCAGCTCGACCAGCTCGTCCACGCTGTTGGCCGGCAGGTCCTTGCGGCCCAGCATGATCATCGAGGTGTTGATCAGCACCGCGGCCAGGCGCAGGTCCTCGGGCTTGTGCTTGACCGCCACCATGGACAGCGGTGCCAGCACCAGCTCCATGGGCGAGGCCATGACCATGGTGTGGCCGTCGGGCGCGGCCGCCAGCGTCTTGTGTATGCCCAGGGCGCCGCCGACGCCGCCCACGTTGTCTACGATCATCTGCTGGCCCAACAGCCGCGTGAGCTCGGGCTGGATCTGGCGCGCGACGAAGTCCGAGGGGCCGCCGGCCGGGTAGGGCACGACCAGCGACATCAGGCGGCTCGGAAAGCCCTGGGCCTGCGCGGCGAGCGCGGCCAGCCCGAGCAGCAGGGCGGCGCAGCCGCGGCGGAGGATGCGGTTCGAGGTCATGATGGCTCCTTGGGACTGCATGGTACTCAGACGGCGATGAACACCGACTTGGTCTCGAGGTAGGCGTCCAGCGAGGCCTTGCCCAGGTCGCGGCCTATGCCCGACTGCTTGTAGCCGCCGAAGGGCATGGCGGGGTCGAGCGCGCTGTGGCAGTTGACCCAGACCGTGCCGGCCTTGATCCTGGGGATCAGCCGGTGCACCTTGGACAGGTCGTTCGACCAGATGCTGGCGCCCAGCCCGTAGGGCGTGTCGTTGGCCCAGGCCGCGACCTGGTCGAGGTCGTCGTAGGGCATGGCCACCAGCACCGGGCCGAAGATCTCCTCCTGGGCCACGCGGTGGCTGCGCTGGACGTCGGCCAGCACGGTGGGCTGCACGAAGAAGCCCCGCTCGCCCTGGCGGCCGCCGCCCGCGACCACCTGCGCGCCCTGGGCGCGGCCGATGTCGATGTAGCCGCACACGCGCTGCATCTGCTCGCGCGAGACCAGCGGGCCCATCTGCGCCGCCGGATCCAGGCCATGGCCCAGCGGCAGGGCGCTTGCGATCTGCGCCACGTCGGCGACCACGCGGTCGAACAGCTTCTTCTGCACGAACAGGCGCGAGCCCGCGCAGCAGACCTGGCCATGGTTGAAGAAGATCGCGTTGGCCGCGCCCGCTGCTGCGGCGGCGGGGTCGCAGTCGTCGAGCACGATCACCGGCGACTTGCCGCCCAGCTCCAGCGTGAAGCGCGTCATGTTGTCGACCGAGGCGTGGCCGATCAGCTTGCCCACTTCGGTCGAGCCGGTGAAGCTGACCTTGTCGACCCCGGGGTGGCGCACCAGCGGCGCGCCGGTGCCCGGGCCGTCGCCGGTGAGGATGTTGACCACCCCGGCGGGAAAGCCGGCCTCGGCGATCAGCTCGGCCAGGTACAGGGCCGTCAGCGGGGTCTGCTCGGCCGGCTTGAGCACCACGGTGCAGCCGGCGGCCAGGGCCGGCCCCAGCTTCCAGGCCGCCACCACCAAGGGGAAGTTCCAGGGCACGATGGCGGCGACCACGCCCACGGCCTCGCGCCGCGTGTAGGTGACGAACTCGGCCTGCAGGGCGTAGGGCACGGAATGCTCGCTGGTGCTGCCCTCGATCTTGGTGGCCCAGCCGGCCATGTAGCGGAAGAAGTCGACCACGATGGCCATGTCCACGGCGCGGGCGATCGCGGCGGACTTGCCGTTGTCTATGGACTCGATCTCGGCCAGCGTCTGGGCATGGGCCTCGACCAGGTCGGCCAGCTTGAGCAAGAGGCGCTGGCGCTCGACCGGGCGCATGCGGCCCCAGGGGCCCTGGTCGAAGGCGGCGCGCGCGGCCTTGACGGCACGGTCCACGTCGGCCGGGCCGGCCGAGGCGACCCGGCCTATGACTTCCTCGGTGGCCGGGTTGAGGGTCTCGAAGCTCCGGCCGTCGGCCGCGTCCGTCCACTGGCCGCCTATGAACAGGCGGTGCGTGGGGCGGCTCAGGAAGGCCGCCGCCGGCTCGGAGATCAGGTGTTTGACTTCGGAGAGATCCATGGGTCTGCCTCTTGGGGTTGTGCTGCGCAATGCGCGGGTTGACGATTCGGGCGGATTCTGGGGACGGCCGGCGCCGGCGCCTATCAGATTTCGGCAAGAAGCCGCCGACCCCGGTAAAACCCGCAGCCGCGGCCGATCAGGGTTTTCCCGCGACCAGGCCCGGGGCGCCGCGTTTTGCCGATTCGTGCTATCGGGCAGCGGGGGCGGCTCGCAAGAATCCGGTCCCATGTTCAACAGTCCGCCCTGGCGATCAGGCATCGCCGCCGGACCCGACCTGCAGGAGAGCTACATGCACAGAAACCCGAGGCGCCCCGGCTCAGGCCGGCGCGCCCTTGCGCTGGCCGGCCTGATGGGCCTGGCGCTGCAGGCCCCGGCGCGGGCCGCCGCTGCGGCGCCCGAGGAATTGCCGGCCGAGACCCTGGCCTCGGGCGCGGTCATCGCGGCCTCGGCGAGCGAGCGCGTCTACGTGGCCGACGTGGCCATCAACCACATCTCGGACGGCCGCATCCGCGTCTTCGACGCGCGCCGCGGCAAGTTCCTCGGCATGGTCTCGACCGGCTATGCGGGCAACTTCACGCTCAGCGCGAAGGCGGACGAGCTCTATGTCGCGACCAGCTACCTCAGCCGCAACTCGCGCGGCGAGCGCACCGACGTGCTCGAAGTGCACGACACCGCGAGCCTGGCCTTCAAGTACGAGGTCATCCTGCCGACCAAGCGGGCCCAGGCCCTGAACTACCGCGGCCTGGTGCGCAGCACCGCCAACGGCCGCTTCGTGCTGGTGCAGAACGCCACCCCGGCGACCTCGGTCACGGTGGTCGACCTCACGCAGCGCAAGGTGGTGGCCGAGGTGCAGACCCCGGGCTGCTGGGGCATCCTGCCCGCGGCCAGCCATGCCAGCCGCTTCTCCATGCTGTGCGGCGACGGCAAGGTTGCCACCGTGACGCTGGACGAGAACGGCCAGGTCGGCGAGCGCCAGGCCAGCGAGAAGCTGTTCGACGCCGATGCCGACGCCTGGTTCCATCATGCCGAGCAACTGGGCGACCGCTACTGGTTCGTCTCCTTCAAGGGCCAGCTGACCGAGCTCGACCTCGGCGGCCCGGTGGCCGCCGTCAAGGCCAGCCGGCCCCTGGTCGACGCCGCGGCGCAGCGCGCGGGCTGGCGGCCGGGCGGCTACCAGAACTTCGCGGTCGATCCCGGCGGCCGCTGGCTGGTGCTGGCCATGCACGACAAAGGCGCCGAGGGCTCGCACAAGCGGCCGGCCCGGCAGTTGTGGATCGTCGACCTGGCCACGGGCAAGCGGGTGGCGACGGCGCCGGGCCAGGGCACGGCCTCGCTGACCTTCTCGCGCAACGGCCAGCGCCTGCACGCCCTCGATGGCGAGAAGGGCGCCATGCATGTGTGGCAGTTCCGGCCCGGCGCGCCGCTCCGGCCCATCACCACGGTGGCGCGTGCCGGCGAGGCCTCGCTGCACCTCGAGTCGCACGACTGAGAGGGACCGGCCATGATCACCGACCTGTCCCTGGACCCGCTGCCGATCTGGATCGCGGCCGCGCTGCTGGCCTGCCTGTTTGCCCATGCGGCGCTCGCCAAGCTCGCCGACCTGGCCCTGCTCGAGCAGCACCTGTGGGTCTATGGCGTGCCGCAGCGCCTGCTGCCGGCCGCGACCCGCCTGCTGCCGCTGGCCGAGGCGCTGGCGGCCCTGCTGCTGCTCACGCCCTGGCGCGCCGCGGGCGCCGCGCTGGCTGCGCTGCTGCTGCTGGCCTATGCCGCGGCCATGGCCTACCACCGCTGGCATCGCCACGCGCTCGACTGCGGCTGCGGTGGCGAGCCGCTGGCCGTGTCCTGGGCCCTGGTGGCGCGCAACCTGGGCCTGGCCGCCCTGGCCCTGCTGGCCGCCTGGCCCCTGGGCGAGCGGCCCCTGGGCCTGGGCGACTTCGCCGTGCTGGCGGCTGCCGTGCTGCTGGCCGCGCTGCTGTACGCCGCCTTCCACCAGGTCCTGCGCCACCAGGCCG
The DNA here is from genome assembly GCF_005503345.1 of Ramlibacter sp. 2FC. Classification (NCBI taxonomy): domain Bacteria; kingdom Pseudomonadati; phylum Pseudomonadota; class Betaproteobacteria; order Burkholderiales; family Comamonadaceae; genus Ramlibacter; species Ramlibacter sp. 2FC. The sequence continues at coordinate 2,421 of NZ_SCMM01000045.1, read as the reverse complement.
CCACCGTCCATTCCACCAACGCCTAGGAAATCCCCCATGAACGCACTCAATGTCTCCCTTGTCCTGCTGTGGCTGGCCGTGCTGGTGCTCGGCCTGATGCTGTGGGCGCTGTCGCGCCAGGTCGGCGTGCTGTTCGAACGCGTGGCGCCCATGGGCGCCCTGGTCACCGACGCCGGCCCGCCGGTGGGCGCGCCTTCGCCGAGCTTCGCGCTGACCGGCATCCAGTCCGAGCCGGTGGCCATAGGCGGCCCGCAGGCCCTGCCGACGCTGGTGTTCTTCCTCGCGCCGACCTGCCCGGTGTGCAAGAAGCTGATCCCGGTGCTCAAGGCCCTGCTGCGCGACGAGCGGCGCCGCCTGCGCGTGGTGCTGGCCAGCGACGGCGAGGCGGCTTCGCACCTGGGCTTCGTGCGCGAGTACGGCCTGGAGGCCATGCCCTATGTGCTGTCGACCGAGCTGGGCATGAGCTTCCGCGTCTCGCGCCTGCCCTATGCCGTGCTGCTCGACGCGCAGGGCGTGGTGGCGGCCAAGGGCCTGGTCAATTCGCGCGAGCAGCTCGACAGCCTGCTCAACGCCCACGAGATGGGCACGCCGACCATACAGCAATACCTCGAAGGGGCCGCGGCCTGAAGGCGCGCGGTCCATCGACATCCATGGAGAAATGTTCATGCAGTGGTTCCTCAACCTGATCGACCGGCAGACCGAGCGCAGCGTGCGCCAGGTCGCGCACAGCCACGGCCGGCGCAGCCTGGTCGCGCGGCTGGGCGTGGCCCTGGTCGGCGGCGCCGTGCTGCCCATGCTGCCCTTCGACCGCAGCGGCCAGTTCATGGCCGCCAACGCCGCCACGCCCGCCAAGGGCAAGGCCGGCCGGGCCGACCCGCGCGAGGACCCGACGCAGTGCGAGTACTGGCGCTACTGCGCTTTCGACGGCTTCCTCTGCACCTGCTGCGGCGGCTCGCTGACCCAATGCCCGCCGGGCACCGAGGCGTCCAAGGTCAGCTGGGTCGGCACCTGCCTCAATCCCAAGGACGGACGCCACTACCTGGTGTCCTACAACGACTGCTGCGGCAAGGGCGCCTGCGGCGAGTGCCTGTGCAACAACAACGAGCGCGAGCGGCCCGGCTACCGGCTCGGCGTGCACAACGACATCAACTGGTGCATGGCCAACAGCAGCCCGATGTTCCACTGCACCACCTCCATCATCGTGGGGGTCGCATGAGGGCCGCCTGTAGCGCCGCGCTGCTGGTGGCCGCGCTGGCCGCCGCGCCCGCCAGCCGGGCCGCGGCCGACGGCCCGGCGCTCTACGCCCAGCATTGCGCGAGCTGCCACCAGGCCGACGGCGCGGGCACCGTGGGCCTGGCGCCCGCGCTCAAGGGCCAGCACTGGACGCGCCTGGGCGCGGACCGGGCCTACCTGCTCACGGTGCTGGTCCACGGCCTGTCCGGGGCCATCCAGGTCGGCGGCCAAACCTTCGTCGGCAGCATGCCGGCCTTCGGCAGCCAGCTCGACGACGCGGCCCTGGCGGCGCTGGCCACCCATGTGCGCGGCCTGCAGGGTGCCGCCGGCGAGCCGGCCTACGCGAGCGAAGAGGCCAGGGCGGTGCGCCAGGCGGCGGGCAGCCCGCCGCAGTCGCGCCAGCGCCGGCTGAAGCTGCTGGGGAACTGAGGCCATGCACGCGCTCAACATGGTGGCGGCGCTGGCCCTGGCCTGTGGGGCCCAGGCCGCGGCAGCCCAGGCCACGGTGGTCGGCAAGCAGGCGCGCGGTTCCGTGTCCGCCGAGTCCGTGGCCAGGACCAGCAGCGTGCGCAGCCAGTACGTGCTGGCCTGCGCCGGCTGCCACGGCCTGGACGCCTCGGGCTCGGTGGTCGGCAACGTGCCCGACATGCGCCAGCTCGGCCGCTTTCTGCGCATCGAGGGCGGCCGCGAGTTCGTGATCAAGGTGCCGGGCGTGATGGGCTCGGGCCTGAGCGACCAGCAGGTCGCCGAGGTCACCAACTGGGTGCTGGCGACCCTGGCCGCCGGATCGGTGCCACCGGCCCACCAGGCCTACACCGCCGATGAAGTCCGGCGCGCGCGCGCCGCGCCGCTGCTCGACGTGGCCGCCACCCGCGCCGGCCTGGTCGAGCGGGCGCGCGCCCAGGGCATCGCGCTCGACTGATCTTCGTACACAACACAAGCCCATGAGGGGCGAGGAGACAAAGATGAACCGATTGACGAGAGGCTGCGCCGCGCTCGCGCTGGCCGGCCTGGCGGGCACGGGATACGCCGCGAGCGACGCCCAGGCCCAGGCGCTGGGCAAGGAGCTGACGCCGGTCGGCGCCGAACGCGCCGCGAGCAAGGACGGCGCCATCCCCGCCTGGAGCGGCGGCGACATGAAGCCCCCTGCCGGCTGGAAGCCGGGCCAGGCCCGCCCCGACCCCTACG
>NZ_SCMM01000044.1:0-38674 GCF_005503345.1 Ramlibacter sp. 2FC | reverse complement strand
TCCCCACACTCGGTCACCCTCATGCAGTTGCGCTTCGCTTCGTTCGCTGTGATCAACTCACGGGAGGACTTGCACCTCCAAGAGTGCGCCCGTGCCGGGCGCACAGTAAAAAGGCCCGCTGCATGCAGCGGGCCTTTTTACTTCTCTATCTGGGGTGGCTGATGGGACTCGAACCCACGACGACCAGAATCACAATCTGGGACTCTACCAACTGAGCTACAGCCACCGGAAAAGTGGAATTATAACGTCATTCATCAGGGCGTTGCCGAGGCCGGTGCGGAATTTGCGGCCGGCTTGGGTGCCAGGATCTGGGTCTTGAAGCGCTCCTTGAGCAACTGGTAGTAGGCCTGGCCTTCGGCCGCGCTCCACAGCTGGCCGTACTGCGCCAGCTCCTGGCGACGCCGCTCGGCCACGCCGGGCTCGCGCGGCAGCAGCTTGTTGACGCGCAGCACGGCGTAGCCCTGGGCGCCCAGGTCCACGCCCGCCAGCGCCGGCAGGGCCGAGGCGTCGGCGCGCAGCGCCGCGTTGACCACCGGCAGGGGCTGGCCGGCCGGCTGGTCGCGCGAGACCACCAGCGCCGCGGGCCAGGGCGCGCTGGCCGGCTGGGCGCGCCAGGCGGCCAGGCGCTGCTCGCCCTCCTTGCGGGCCAGCTCGGCGCCGCGCTCGGCCAGCAGGCGCTGGCGCACCTGGTCGCGGACCTCGGCCAGCGGGCGGGTGCGTGCCGGCGTGTGCTGCGTGATGCGGCCGGCCACCAGCTGGCTGGGACCGATCTCGACAGCCTCGGTGTTGCGCTTTTTCTCCACGGCGTCGGGCGCGAACAGCGCGCCCAGGAACTTGGCATTGGCAAGCGCACCGGTCGCACCCGCGGCGGGCTGGCGCGTCACCTGGCTGGCCGTGCGCACCTCCAGCTTGAGCCGCTCAGCCACGGGCTTGAGGCTGTCGGACTGCTCGTAGACGCCGTTGGTGAAGGTCTCGGCGGCCTCGGCGTATTTGCGCTGCGCCTGCTGCTTCTTGAGGTCGGTCTCGAGCTCGGCACGCATGTCGGCGAAGCTGCGGGTCTGGGCGCTCTTGATGTCGGTCAGGCGGATGATGTGAAAGCCGAACTCGGACTCCACGACCTCGCTGATCTCGCCCTTCTTGAGCGCGAAGGCCGCGTCCTCGAAGGGCTTGACCATGGCGCCGCGCGCGAAGAAGTCGAGGTCGCCGCCGTTCGGCGCCGAACCCGGGTCCTGCGACTCCTTCCTGGCCAGCGCGGCGAAGCTCTCCGGCGCCTTCTTCAGCGCGGCCAGCAGTTCCTGCGCCTTGGCACGCGCCTTCTGGCGCTCGGCCTCGGGCGCGTCCTTGGGCGCATTGATCAGGATGTGGCTGGCACGGCGCTCCTCCTTGCCGGCCAGGCGCGCCAGGTTCTGCTCGTAATAGGTCTTGAGGTCCTGCTCGTTGACGGTGACGGTCTTGAGCAGGCTGTCGAGGTCCAGCACCAGGTACTCGATGTCCGCCTGCTCGGGCGCCTGGAACAGCGCCTCGTTGCGCTTGTAGTAGGCCTCCAGGTCGGCATCGGACAGGCTGAGCTTGGCGCTGTAGGCGGCCGCGTCGAAGCGCAGCACCTGGACCTCGCGCCGCTCGAAATAGGCGTTCAAGGCCACGTCGGCCTGCGCCGCGCCGGCAAAGCCCGTGCCGGCCACGCCCTGCAGCACCTGGCGCACCGAGAGGTCGGCGCGCACCTGGGCTTCGAACATCTCGGGCGTCATGCCCTGGCTGGCCACCAGTTGGCGGTAGCGCTCCATGTCCAGCGTGCCGTCGGCGCGGCGCAAGGCCGCGATCGTGGGGTTCTGCTGCAGCTCGCGCGCCAGGTGGGCGTCGCTGGTGGCGAGTTGCAGCTTGGCGGCCGCGGCGGCCAGCACGCGCTCGCGCACCAGGCGCTCTAGCGTCGCGTATTTGGCCTGCGGGGAGTCCAGCAGCTTGGCGTCCAGGCTCGGCATGGCGGCCCTCAGGCGCTCGACCTCGGCGCGGTGCGCCGCGTCCCAGTCGGCCTGGCTGATCTTGTTGCCATCGACCTTGGCCACGGTGGCTCCCTGCTCCTGGAAGCGGCTGTAGCCTTCGATGCCGAACAGCACAAACGACGGGATGATGAGCAGGAACAACAGACCCATCATGATCTTTGTGTTGTTGCGGACAAAATCAAACATGCTAGGACTCTCTATGGCAAAAACAGAAAAGGCGAACACAATGTTCGCCTTTGCATCGGTGGTGGGTGCTGACGGTCTCGAACCGCCGACCTACGCCTTGTAAGGGCGCCGCTCTACCAACTGAGCTAAGCACCCCACCTTCAACTCTGGTTCAGTTCAGGGCGTCCTTCAACGCCTTGCCCGGACGGAACTTCGGCACTTTGGCGGCCTTGATTTTAATCGTTGCACCGGTGCGCGGGTTGCGGCCCGTGCGCGCGGCACGCTTGCCCACGGCGAAGGTGCCGAAGCCCACCAGCGACACGGTGCCGCCTTTCTTCAGGGTGGTCTTCACGGCGCCGATGGTCGACTCCAGGGCGCGCGTGGCTGCGGCCTTGGAAATGTCTGCATGCTTGGCGATGTGCTCGATCAGTTCGGTTTTGTTCACAAGGATCCCCTCGTTCAAGAAATTGTGGTCCGGATGTCCGATTCAAAAAATCGACCCGATGCCTGTCAGCGATGCACTGACATCCCGGCAGGCATTCGGGCCTATGCGTTGGCGGCGCGGGCCGCCTGAAGGCATTAGAGCCACGGTGCCGCGAGGTGTCAATACACCGAATGGCATCGTGGCTGGCAGGACGCGGATTCTAGACGCTTTTGCCTGGGTTTCTGAGCGGGCGCGCGGCATTTTTTGCCGCGCGCAAGGGCGGGCGCGCCGCCCCCGAAGTCACAGGGCCTCGGCGATCGCGCGGCCCAGGTCCTTGGTGCCGGCCTGTCCACCGATGTCGGGCGTGCGCGGCGCGCCGGACTTGGGGTCGAGCACCTTCTCGATCGCGGCCAGCACCGCGTCGTGCGCGTCCTTGTGGCCGAGGAACTCGAGCATCATCGCGCCGCACCAGATCTGGCCGATCGGATTGGCGATGTTCTTGCCCGCGATGTCGGGCGCCGAGCCGTGCACGGGTTCGAACAGCGAGGGGAACTTGCGGTCCGGGTTGAGGTTGGCGCTGGGCGCGATGCCTATGGTGCCGGTGCAGGCCGGGCCCAGGTCGCTCAGGATGTCGCCGAACAGGTTGCTCGCGACCACCACGTCGAAGAAGTCCGGGCGCTGCACGAAATGCGCGGTCAGGATGTCGATGTGGAACTTGTCCACGCTGATGCCCGGGTAGGCCTTGGCCATCTCGGCCACGCGCTCGTCCCAGTAGGGCATGGTGATGGCGATGCCGTTGGACTTGGTGGCGCTGGTCAGGTGCTTCTTGGGCCGGCTCTGCGCCAGCTCGAACGCGAACTTCAGCACCCGATCCACGCCCACGCGCGACATCACGGTTTCCTGCATCACGATCTCGCGCTCGGTGCCAGCGTACATGCGCCCGCCTATGCTCGAGTACTCGCCCTCGGTGTTCTCGCGCACGATGTACATGTCGATCTCGCCCGGCTGGCGCGCGCTGCCGTCGCGGCGCACCACGGGCGCCACGATGCCGGGCATCAGGCGCGCCGGGCGCAGGTTGATGTACTGGTCGAACTCGCGCCGAAACAGCAGCAGCGAGCCCCACAGCGAGACATGGTCGGCGATCTTCTCGGGCCAGCCGACGGCGCCGAAGTAGATCGCGTCGTGGCCGCCGATCTGGTCCTTCCAGTCGTCGGGCAGCATCTTGCCGTGCTTCTCGCAGTAGTCCCAGCTCGAGAAGTCGAAATGGTCGAACTGCAGGGCTATGCCGAACTTGCGCGCGGCGGCGTCCATCACGCGCAGGCCCTCGGGCATGACTTCCTTGCCAATGCCGTCACCGGCGATCACGGCGATTCGTTTCTTGCTCATTCATCAGCTCCTGAAAAAATCAAAGGTTTCCGCCAGCAGGGGCTCCGGGGCCTCCTCGGCGATGTAGTGGCCGCAGGGCAGCGCCCGGCCGCTCACGTCCAGCGCGCGCTCGCGCCACAGCGCCAGCACGTCGAAGCAGCGTCCCACCACCCCCTCCTGCCCCCACAGCACGCGCAGCGGCTGCGCCAGGCGCAGGCCCTGCTCGCGGTCGGCGCGGTCGTGCGCAAGGTCTGTCGTGGCGCTGGCGCGGTAGTCCTCGCAGATGGCGGCGGCCGTGCCGGGGATCGCGGCGCAGCGCTCGTATTCCGCCAGCGCTTCGGGCGCGAAGGCGGCCAGGCCCGCATGGCGCTTACCCATCACGCTGCGCACGTAGCGCGCGGGGTCGGATTCGATCAGGGCCTCGGGCAGGGGCGGCGGCTGGATCAGGAAGAACCAGTGCCAGTAGGCGCGCGCGAAGGCCTCGCCCGTGCCCTCGTACATGGCCAGCGTGGGCGCGATGTCCAGCAGCATCAGCCGCTCGACGGCCGCGGGATGGTCGGCCGCGAGGCGATGCGCCACGCGCGCGCCGCGGTCATGGGCCAGCACCTGAAAGCGCGCGTGCCCATGGGCCGCCATCACGGCCAGCGCGTCGAGCGCCATCTCGCGCTTGGTGTACGGCCCATGTTGGGCGTCGCTGGCCGGGCGCCCCGAGTCGCCGTAGCCGCGCAGGTCCATCAGCACCACGGTGAAGCGCTGTGCCAGCGCCGGCGCGACCCGGTGCCACATGGCCTGGGTCTGCGGATGGCCGTGCAGCAGCAACAGCGGCGGCCCCTCGCCGGCTACGCGCGTGTGCAAGCTCACGCCCGCGCGCTCGACCCGTTGGGTCCTGAAGCCTTCCCGCATGCACCGCCTCCGCAGGGATTCAAAGGATGGCGCAAAGCTTACCGTCAAAAAGAGAAATAATTAATCAAGTTATTTTTTCCAAACGGGAAATAAATGGAACGCTCGGACCTGGAGCTCGTGCTGGCGATCCGCCAGCACGGCAGCATGACGACGGCGGCGCGCGCCCTGCGCTTGGCGCCTTCGGTCGTCACCAAGCGCCTGGCCGCGCTGGAGGCGCAGCTCGACCTGCGCTTGTTCCAGCGCAGCACGCGCCATGTCAGCCCCACGCCCGAGGGCGACACCCTGTGCGAGCGCGCGGCGGAGCTGCTGCGCGGCTTTCGCGACGTGGAGGCCGAGCTGCGCGAGCGCCAGGCCGAGCCGACCGGCCTGGTCCGCCTGGCCGCGACCTTCGGCTTCGGGCGCCTGTGGCTGGGCCCGGCGCTGGCCGAGTTCCAGGCCCGCCACCCGCGCCTGCAGATCCAGCTGCAGCTCACCGAGCAATTGCCCGACCTCGCGGTCGAAGGCCTGGACGGTGCGATCTGGCTCTGGAACGCGCCGGGGCACCGGGCCACGGAATGGGTGTCGCGGCGGCTGGCGCGCAACCAGCGCGTGCTGGTCGCCGCTCCGGCCTACCTGCGCACCCATGGCACGCCGGCCACGCCCGAGGAGCTTGCGCAGCATGCCTGCCTGATCGTGCGCGAGAACAGCAGCGACCCCGGCCAGCGTTTCGACAGCTGGCAGCTGCAGGGCACGGCCACGCGCGGCCCCAGGCTGCGTGTCGCGGTCCGGGGACCACTGTCGAGCAACTCGGGCGAGTTGGTGCGCGACTGGTGCCTGGCCGGCCACGGCATCATGCTGCGCAGCCTCTGGGACATCGCGCCGCGCCTGGCCAGCGGCGAGCTGGTGCGCGTGCTGCCGCAGTACGTCATGCCCGACGCCGACATCCACTGGCTGGCGCCCTATCGGCCGCAGGTGCCGCGCCGCATCCGGCTGCTGGTCGACTTCCTGGCACAGGAATTCCGGGCCGAGCCCTGGCGCGCCGCGGCCCGTCCCGCCTGAGGCTCAGCGGCGCGGCGGCCGCAGCACCAGGCTGACCCCGAAGGCCGTGAGCGCGATGCCGGCGATGGTGGTGGCCGTGATCGGTTCGCCGAACAGCAGCCAGGCGATCAGCGCCGTGGTCGGCGGCACCAGGTACATCAGGCTGGCCACCGAGGCCGCCGCGCCGCGCTGGATCAGCAGGTACAGCAGCGAGCTGCCGCCCAGCGTCAGACCCAGCACCGACCAGGCCATGGCGCCGGCCAGCTCGGCGTTCCAGTGCAGGCCTTCGGCCTCCAGGCCAGCCAGCGGCAGCGTGACGGCGAAGGCAGCGGCGAGTTGCACGGCGCTGGCCGTGCGCACGTCGCAGGGCGCGACGAAGCGCTTCTGGTACAGCGTGCCCGCGGTGATGCTCAGCAGCGCGCCCACGGCGAACATCAGGTTGAGCCCGTCCGCTTGGTCTCCGGGGCTGCCCTGCACGAACTTGCGCGACACCACCAGCGCCAGGCCGACGAAACCCAGCAGCAGGCCCCCCCACTGGCGCCGCGTGACCCGGCTGTCCGAGCCGCCGAAGGCCGAGAGCCAGATCGCCGTCAGCACCGGCTGTATGCCGACGATCAGCGCGGACAGGCCCGAGCCCATGCCGGCCTTGACCGCGGCCCACACGCCGCCGAGGTAGCCTGCGTGCATCAGCACCCCGGTCAAGGCCAGGTGGCCCCATTGCGCGCCCGAAGCGGGCCAGCGCACGCGCGCCAGCAGGACCCACGGCAGGAAGCAGGCCAGGGACAGCGCGTAGCGCAGCAGCAGGAACTTGAACGGCGGCGCATGCGGCATGCCGTAGCGCGCCACGATGAAGCCCGTGCTCCAGATCAGCACGAACACGACCGGCATGGCCCGGATCAGGGCCTGGGCATCGTTGCGCTCGCTCATTTGACCCGCGCCCGGATCTCAGGCAGGGCCTTTTGCAGGTAATAGACCATGGACCAGACGGTCAGGATGGCCGCGATCCAGATCAGCCAGCTGCCCCAGACGCGGGTGTCGATCAGGCCCAGCAGTACGCCGTCAAACAGCAGGAAAGGAATGGCCACCATCTGCACCGCGGTCTTGACCTTGCCGACCATGTGCACGGCCACGCTCTTGGACGCGCCGATCTGCGCCATCCACTCGCGCAGCGCCGAGATGGCGATTTCCCGGCCGATGATGATCAGCGCCACGAACACGTCGGCGCGGTTCATGTGCACCAGCACCAGCAGCGAGGCGCAGACCAGGAACTTGTCGGCCACCGGGTCCAGGAAGGCGCCGAACGAGGAGGTCTGGTTGAGCCTGCGCGCGAGGTAGCCGTCCAGCCAGTCGGTCAAGGCGAACAGCACGAACAGCACGGTGGCCGTGAGGTTGCGCGTGGCCTGGTCGAGCGGCAGGTAGAACACCCCGACGATCAAGGGAATCGCGACGATGCGCGCCCAGGTCATGAGGGTGGGGATGGTGAAGAACATGGCCCGATTGTGTCACGGCCCGTGTCGCGGCCGGCCGGGCGCGCGGCTTCAGCTCAGTGCAGGGCGCGGTAGATCTCCTCGGCCAGGCCGCGCGAGATGCCCTCCACCGTCACCAGGTCCTCGACGCTGGCCGCCGCCACGCCGCGCACGCCGCCGAAGCGCTGCAGCAGCCGCGCGCGCTTTTTCGGGCCGACGCCCGGGATCTCCTCGATCTGGCTGCCGCCCATGCGCACCCGGGCGCGCTGCGCGCGCATGCCGGTGATGGCGAAGCGGTGCGCCTCGTCGCGGATCTGCGCCACCAGCATCAGCGCGGCCGAGTCGCGGCCCAGGTAGACCTTGTCGCGCCCGTCGGCGAACACCAGCTCCTCCAGGCCCACCTTGCGTCCCTCGCCTTTTTCGACGCCTACGATCAGCGACAGGTCCAGGCCCAGGCCGGCGAACACCTCGCGCGCCATCGCCACCTGGCCTTTGCCGCCGTCGACCAGCACCAGGTCGGGCATGGCCTGGGCGCCGCCGACCGCCTCGCCGCCCGCGTTGCGCAGGGCCTCGGCCAGCTTGCCGTAGCGCCGCGTGAGCACCTGGCGCATGGCCGCGTAGTCGTCGCCCGGCGTGATGCCCTCTATCTTGTAGCGCCGGTATTCGCTGCTTTGCATCCTGTGGTGGTGGAACACCACGCAGGAGGCCTGGGTGGCCTCGCCCGCCGTATGCGAGATGTCGAAGCACTCGATGCGCAGGGTATCCAGGTTGTCCGGCGCCAGGTCCAGCGCCTCCACCAGAGCACGGGTGCGCGCCTGCTGCGAGCCCTCCTCGGACAGCAGCCGGGCGAGCTGGATGTCGGCGTTCTTCTGCGCCATCTCCAGCCAGATGCGGCGCTGCTCGCGCGGGTTGTGCACCGCGCTGATCTTCACGCCGCTTTGCTGCGACAGGGCCTCGATCAGCCCTTTGTCGACCGGGGCGCCGGTGATCAGCGTGGGCGGCACCGGCACCCCCAGGTAATGCTGGGCGATGAAGGCCTCCAGCACCTGGACCTCCACCGGCCGGGCAGCGTCCTCGCCCTCCTCGTCCAGCGCCTGCAGCGCGTGCGCATCCTCGACATGGGTCGGGAAATAAGGCCGGTCGCCCAGGTGCCGGCCGCCGCGCACCATGGCCAGGTTCACGCAGGCGCGCCCGCCATGCACGCGCACGGCCAGGATGTCCACGTCGGTGTCCGACACCGTCTCCACCGACTGCTGGTGCAGCACGCGCGACAGCGCCGTGATCTGGTTGCGCAGCTCGGCCGCCTGCTCGAACTCGAGCTTCTCGGCATGCGCCAGCATGCGCGCCTCCAGGGCCTGCAGCACGGTCTGGGTTTCGCCGCGCAGGAACTGTTCGGCATGTGCCACGTCGGCCGCGTAGGCCTGGGCGCTGACCAGGTGCACGCAGGGGCCGGTGCAGCGCTTGATCTGGTAGAGCAGGCAGGGCCGGCTGCGGTTGGCGAACACCGTGTCCTCGCAGCTGCGCAGCCGGAACACCTTCTGCAGCAGCTGTATCGTCTCCTTGACCGCCCAGGCGTTCGGATAGGGGCCGAAATAGCGGTGACGCCTGTCCACCGCGCCGCGGTAGTAGGCGATGCGCGGGAAGTCGGCCGCTTGCGCCGGTCCCTGGTCCGCACCCGCCGGGGGCGGGGCGCCGCTGCCGCTGATCTTGAGATACGGATAGCTCTTGTCGTCGCGAAACAGGATGTTGTAGCGCGGGTTCAGCGACTTGATCAGGTTGTTTTCCAGCAGCAGGGCCTCGGCCTCGGAGCGCACCACCGTGGTCTCCATGCGCGCGATCTTGCCGACCATGTGGCCGATGCGCGTGCCGCCATGGTTCTTCTGGAAATAGCTGGACACGCGCTTCTTGAGGTTGCGCGCCTTGCCGACATAGAGCACCTGGTCGTCGGCGTCGAAGTAGCGGTAGACCCCGGGCAGGGCCGGCAGGGCCGCGACTTCGTTGAGCAGTTGTTCCGAATGCACCTGGGACATGTCGCTATTGTCGCCCCCGCCGCCCGCGCGGCCAGGCGTTGGGCACAATCCGGGGCCTGTTCACACTATTTTTTGCCAGATGCGTTGCGAATCAAAAAGGCCATGCGCAAGGCGCGAAACGCAGCCGGGGGTGGCGTTGCGCAGCGTCCGTGCGCGAAGCTGTACAGCGCAGCACCGCCGTATGCCGCCCTTCGCCTGGTTCGCTTCGCAGACCAACGGCTGCGGGCGGCGCCCCGGCGATGTTTCGCAACGCGGCGCATGGTCTTTTTGGCCGCAACCCGGAGGGAACGTGGTTAAAGCCGCGCCACTCGTTGTTGCACTCCTTGCCCAGGCAGCCAGTCTGGGCGTCGTCGCGCGCCTAGATTGGTGCGGGTTTAACCACGTTCGCACTGGCAAAAACAGTGCGAACAGGCCCTAGCATGCTTTGGGACATCTTCTGCACCGTCATCGACAACCATGGCGACCTCGGCGTCTGTTGGCGCCTGAGCGCCCAGCTGGCGGCGCGCGGGGAGCAGGTGCGGCTCTGGGTCGACGACGCCTCGGCCCTGTCCTGGATGGCGCCCGGCGCGCTCGAGGGCCGGGTGCCGGGCGTGCAGGTGCTGCCCTGGACCCGGCCCCTGCCCGGCGCCCTGCTGACCGCGCTCGCCCCGTCCGAGGTCTGGGTGGAGGCCTTCGGCTGCGACCTCCCCGCCGAGTTCCTGGCGCATTTCGTCGCCGACGACGAACAGGCCCCGGTCTGGCTCAACCTCGAATACCTCTCGGCCGAACCCTATGTCGAGCGCTGCCACGCCCTGCCCTCGCCGGTCATGAGCGGCCCGGGCCGCGGCCGCACCAAGTGGTTCTTCTACCCCGGCTTCACCGCCCGCACCGGCGGGCTGCTGCGCGAGGCCGGGCTGCTGGCACGCCAGGCGGCGTTCGACCGCGGCGCCTGGCTCAAGGCGCTGGGGCAGCCGGCCGTGGCGGACGAGCGCCTGGTGGCGCTGTTCTGCTACGAGCCGCCAATGCTCGCCAGCCTGCTCGAGAGGCTGGGCCGGGGCCACCCGCCCACCCGGCTGCTCGTGACCGCCGGCCGGGCCGCGGCGGCCGTGCGCGCCTGCGGCGCAAGCCCCGGCCCCAGCTTGGCCGTGGACTACCTGCCACCCATGCCTCAGACCGGGTTCGACCAGCTGCTGTGGGCCTGCGCGCTCAATTTCGTGCGCGGCGAGGATTCGCTGGTGCGCGCCCTCTGGGCCGGCGCCCCACTGGTCTGGCAGATCTACCCCCAGCACGACGACGCCCACCACACCAAGCTCGAGGCCTTCCTAGCCTGGCTCGAGGCACCGGCCTCGCTGCGCCGCTTCCACCGGGTCTGGAATGACATGGCCCCCGGCCCCCTGCCCGAGATCGAGCTGCCGCTGTGGCGGGATTGCATGCTCGCCGCGCGCCGGCGGCTGCTGGCCCAGGACGAGCTGGTCACGCAGCTGCTGCGATTCGTCACTGAAAAGCGTTAGAATTCAAGGCTTTGCGGAAACAGCTGGGCGCCAGTGCGTGCGCGCCGTTTTCCCGCCCCGCCGCACCGACCCGTGCCCCCTACGCGTTGAGCGGCCTCCTTGAGCTAGAGAGACCTGGAACCACTATGAAAATCGCCCAAGAAATCCGCGCCGGCAACGTGATCATGCACGGCAAGGACCCGATGATCGTTCTCAAGACCGAGTACAGCCGCGGCGGCCGCGGCGCGGCCACCGTGCGCATGAAGCTCAAGGCCCTGCTCAACAACATGGGCACCGAGGTCGTGTTCAAGGCCGACGACAAGATGGACCAGATCATCCTGGACCACAAGGAGTGCACCTACTCCTATTTCGCCGACCCCATGTACGTGTTCATGGACACCGAGTTCAACCAGTACGAGGTCGAAGCCGAGAACATGGGCGACGCGCTGAACTACCTGGAAGACGGCATGGCCGTCGAAGTGGTGTTCTACGACGGCAAGGCCATCTCGGTCGAACTGCCCACCAGTGTGGAACGCGAAATCACCTGGACCGAACCGGCCGTCAAGGGCGACACCTCGGGCAAGGTGCTCAAGCCCGCCAAGATCTCCACCGGCTTCGAAGTTCCGGTCCCGCTGTTCGTGAACCAGGGCGACAAGATCGAGATCGACACCCGCACCGGCGAATACCGCAAGCGCGTCTAGGCCTCCAAACGGCTCCCAAAAGGCTCCGCAAGGAGCCTTTTTTCATTGGCGCAGCGCCGGGGCGCCTCTGTATCCCGCCTCCATCGCCGACAATCCGCCCATGGAAACCACACAAGACATCAAGGAGAACCGCCTGGCCGAGGCTTGGGCGGAGCTGCAGGCCCATGCCGCCACGGGCCAGCCGCTCGACCCGAACGCCTACCGCCTGGCCTTCGCCGACCCGGAGTTCATGTTGCGCCGCGAGACGCGTGGCATACGCTTCCAGCTCGAGATGCTCAAGCCCGACCTGGACCAGCACGCCTCCGGCATAGAGAACACCATCGTGGTGTTCGGCAGCGCGCGCTTTTCCGCGCCCGAGGACGCGCAGACCGCCCTGACCGCGGCCCAGGCCCGCGGTGACGTGCAGGCCATACGCCTGGCCCAGCGCGGCCTGCGCAACTCACGCTACTACGAGATGGCGCGCGAGTTCTCGCGCCTGGTGGCGCGCCACAGCGCCAGCTGCGCGATCCAAGACCGGCTGCACATCTGCACCGGCGGCGGCCCCGGCATCATGGAGGCGGCCAACCGCGGCGCGCACGATCTGGGCGCCCATTCGGTGGGCCTGAACATCGCGCTGCCGCACGAGCAGGAGTCCAACCCCTATGTCTCGCCGCACCTGAGCTTCAAGTTCCACTACTTCGCGCTGCGCAAGATGCATTTCATGATGCGCGCCAAGGCCCTGGTCGCCTTCCCCGGCGGCTTCGGCACGCTGGACGAGCTGTTCGAGGTGATCACGCTGGTGCAGACCAAGAAGGCCAAGCCCGTGCCCATCATCCTGTTCGGCACCGACTACTGGAAGCGGCTGTTCAACTTCGACGTGCTGATCGAGGAAGGCGCGATCTCGCCCGAGGACCTGGAGCTGTTCCAGTACGTGGACAGCCCGCAGGCCGGCTGGGACGCGGTCTGCGAGTTCTACGCGCTCGCCTGACCCTCGCCCGCCATGCGCACCGTGCCCCGCCGAATCCTGCCGGTGATCGTGTTCTCGCAGTTCGCGGGCACCTCGCTGTGGTTCGCCGCGAACGCGGTGATGCCCGACCTGCAGCACGCCTGGGGCCTGCCGGCCAGCGCGGTGGGCACGTTGACCTCGGCGGTGCAGATCGGCTTCGTGGCCGGCACGCTGGTGTTCGCGCTGCTGATGGTCGCCGACCGCTTCCCGCCCCCGCGCGTGTTCCTGGCCTGCGCCCTGCTCGGCGCTGCCGCCAACGCGCTCACGGTGCTGCTCGAGGGCCAGTGGCTCCCGCTGCTGGCGCTGCGCTTCGCAGTCGGCTTCCTGCTGGCCGGCATCTACCCGGTCGGCATGAAGATCGCGGCGAGCTGGTACCGCGAGGGCCTGGGCGCGGCCATGGGCGTGCTGATCGGCGCCCTGGTGCTGGGCACGGCCCTGCCGCACGGCCTGCGCGCGCTCGGCTGGGCCGCCGGCGCCGAAGGCCTGCCCCTGCCCTGGCAGACGGTGCTGCTCGGCGTCTCGGCGCTGGCCGCGCTGGGCGGCCTAGCCACGGCCGGGCTGGTGCCGGACAGCCCGTACCGGCGCCAGGGCCAGGCCATCACGCCCCGGGGGCTGGCCGTGATCTGGCTGGACCGGCGCGTGCGCGCCTCGGTGTTCGGCTATTTCGGCCACATGTGGGAGCTCTACACCTTCTACGTGCTGGTCCCGCTGATCCTCGCCACGCGGCTCAGCGGCCCCGCGGTCAGCGCCGCCGCCTTCTGGATCATCGCCGGCGGCCTGGGCGGCTGCGTGGTCGGCGGGCTGCTGGTGCGGCGCTTCGGCAGCGCGCGCGTGGCCGCCACCCAGCTGGCCCTGAGCGGCGCCTGCGGCCTGGCCGGCCCCCTGCTGCTCGCCGCGCCGGCGCCCTTGTTCATGGCCTGGCTGCTGCTGTGGGGCATCACCGTGGTCGGCGACTCACCCCAGTTTTCCACGCTGACGGCGCAGAACGCGCCGCCCGAGCTGGTCGGCAGCGTGCTGACCTTTGCCAACAGCATAGGCTTTGCCATCACCGTGCTGAGCATCGAGCTGTTCGTGGGCAGCGCGCAAAGCCTGCCGCTGGCCGCGCTGCTGCCCTGGCTGGCCCTGGGACCGGCGCTGGGCCTGTACATGCTCAGGCCGCTGTGGCGCCCCGGTCCGCCGCGGGCCTGAGGCCGACGGCCGTCAATGCCGCCCATGGGGGGCGGCGGGCCGCAAGGCCCAGGCCTGGCGCGCGCCCCCGCCCACCATCGCGCCCACGGCCCAGAACAGGCCGCTGACGCCGACCAGCGCCCCGGCCCAGCCGAACAGCAGGGGCATGAACACGCTCGAGGCGTTGATCGCCATCAGGCGCAGGCCCAACGCCTCGCCCTGGCGGTGCGCGGGCGTGGTCTGGTGCAGCATGCTCATGATCATGGGCTGCACCGAGCCCAGGGCCAGGCCCAGCAGCACCGAGCACAGGCCCATGGTCGGGGCCGAGGGCATCAGGGGGTAGAGCGCGAACAGCACGGCCGTGATCGCCATGGCCACCGTGATCACCACGCCTTCGTGCGTGCGTGCGGTCAGCCGCGGCAGGCCCAGCCGGATCAGCGCCGCCGCAACCGCAAAGGCCCCCAGGATGCCGCCTATGGCCGAGGCGCTGAGGCCGCGCTCGTGGCCCAGCAGCGGCACGACGAAGGTGTGCACGTCCCAGCAGGAGGCCAGCAGCCAGTTGACCAGCATCAGGCGGCGCATGGTGGGCTCGCGCAGCAGGTCCCAGGTGCGCTGGCGCGCGGCGCCGGCGATCGGCGCCGCCGCGGGCAGCTCGGGCGTGCGCCGCACCCAGAGCCAGGCCAGCAGCGGCAGGGCGGCGGTCAGCGCGAACGCGGCGCGAAAGCCGGTGAGCGAGCCGGCGCTGGCGCCCGCATGGTCGATCAACAGCCCGGCCGCGAATGGGCCGATGAAGTTCGACACCGCGGGGCCGATGGCCAGCCAGCTGAAGACCTGCCTGAGCTGGGCCGTATCGTGCGTCGCGCGGCCCACATGGCGCTGCAGCGCAATGGTGGCGGCCCCGGTGGCGCCGCCGGTCAGCAGCGCCGCCAGGCACAGCACGGGAAACAGCGGCCAGGCCGTCGCCAGGACGGTGCCGAGCACCGCCGCCGCGACGCACCAGCGCATGGGGCGCTTGAGGCCATGCCGGTCGGCAAAGCGCCCGGCCGGCAGGGCCAGGAACAGCTGGGTCAGCGCAAACAGCGACAGCAGCAGGCCGACCGCGGCCGCGCTGTAGCCCTGCTGCAGCGCGAGCAGGGGCGCTGCCATGCGCAGGCCGGCCATGCTGGCGTGCAGGCAGACCTGGCTGGTGATCAGGCGAGCGAGCCCGGTGTTCACCGGCCGGTGGCTCACTCCTCGGACCCGCCGTTCGCCAGATCGGCGGGCAGCAGCGCCGTCGCCTCGGCATCGGGCAGGGCCTCGACCTTCTTGAGCGCGCGGTTCATCACGTTGCTGCGTGTCTGCGCCTTGTCCAGGGTGTTGAGCACGGTCTGGGTCTGCTCCTTGACCTTGGCCAGCACCTCGCCGAACTTGCCGAACTCGGTCTTGACCGCGCCCAGCACCTGCCAGACCTCGCTAGAGCGCTTCTCCAGCGCCAGCGTGCGAAAGCCCATCTGCAGCGAGTTGAGCATGGCCATCAGCGTGGTCGGTCCGGCCAGGGTCACGCGGTGATCGCGCTGCAGGGCCTCCATGAGTCCAGGACGGCGCAGCACCTCGGCGTACAGACCCTCGGTGGGCAGGAACAGGATGCCGAAGTCCGTGGTGTGCGGCGGCTCCAGGTACTTGTCGGCCATGGAGCGGGCCTCCAGGCGGATGCGCGCCTCCAGCGCCTTGGCCGCCGCCTCGGCGCCTGCCGCATCGGCGCGCCCCTGGGCATCGAGCAGGCGCTCGTAGTCCTCGTTGGGGAACTTGGCGTCGATCGGCAGCCACAGCGGTGCGCCGTCGTCGGAACGCCCGGGCAGGCGGATCGCGAAGTCCACCGGGTTCCTGCTGCCAGGCCGCGTGACCACCTGGGCCGCGTACTGGTCGGGCGCGAACACCTGCTCGAGCAGGGCGCCGAGCTGGGCCTCGCCGAACATGCCGCGCGTCTTGACGTTGGTCAGCAGGTGCTTGAGGTCGCCCACGCCCTGGGCCAGGCTGTGCATCTCGCCCAGGCCCTTGTGCACCAGCTCCAGCCGCTCGGCCACCTGCTTGAAGCTTTGGCCCAGGCGGGCCTCCAGCGTGGTCTGCAGCTTCTCGTCCACCGTGCGGCGCATCTCGTCGAGCTTGGCGGCGTTGTTCTGCTGCAGCTGCTGCAGCTGGGACTCCAGCGTGGCGCGCACCTCGGCCAGGCGCCGCGCGTTCGACTCGCCCAGAGCCTGCAGCTGCAGGGTCAGGGTGTCGGACAGGGTCTTCTGCAGCAGCGCGAGCTGCTGGGCGAAAGCGTCGATCTGGCTGTTTTGCGTGCGGATCGCCTCGGCGCTCTGCTGCACCAGGGTTTGCTGGAAGGTGGCCAGGGTCTGGCCCAACTCCTGGCGCCCGCCGCGCGAGGACTCGCTGATCTCGCGCCGCAGCTCGCGCTCCAGCCGCTCGCTCGTGGCGTTGACCTGCGCCAGCAGTTCGGCGCGCGCCCCGTCGTCCTGCGGCAGGGGCGGCTTGCGCAGCAGCAGCAGCAGCAGCGCCAGCAGGCCCAGGTTGAGCGAGGCCAGCGCCAGCAGGCCCCAGCTTGCAGCGTCGGCGCTCACCGCGCCAGCACCTGCGGGTTCAGCGGCGTGAGCGGCTTGCCCTGGGTCAGGAATCCGACCAGGTTGTCGGCGGCGAGATTCGCCATGGCCAGGCGCGTGCCCACGGTGGCGCTGGCGATGTGCGGCGTCAGCACCACGTTGGGCACCGTGAGCAGCTCGGGGTGGACCTGGGGCTCGCCCTCGAACACGTCCAGGCCCGCCGCGGCGATGCGGCGCTCGCGCAGCGCCTGGGCCAGCGCGGCATCGTCGACGATGCCGCCGCGCGCGATGTTGATCAGCGTGGCCGTGGGCTTCATCTGCGCCAGCTCGGCCGCGCCTATCGCGTGGTGGGAGGCCGGGGTGTAGGGCAGCACCAGCACCAGGTGGTCGGCGCTGCGCAGCAATTCCTCCTTGCTCACGTAGCGGGCCTGGCACTCGGCCTCCAGCTCGGGCGTGAGGCGCGAGCGGTTGTGGTAGATCACGTTCATGCCGAAGCCGTGCGCGCCGCGCTTGGCCACGCCCTGGCCGATGCGGCCCATGCCGAGGATGCCCAGGGTGCTGCCGTGGACCTCGCAGCCCGAGAACATGTCGTAGGCCCACTTGTTCCATTTCCCGGCGCGCAGGAAATGCTCGCTCTCGGTGATGCGGCGCGCGGTGGCCATCAGCAGGGCGAAACCGAAATCGGCCGTGGTCTCGGTCAACACGTCGGGCGCGTTGGTGCCGAGCACGCCAGCCGCGGTCATGGCCGCCACGTCGAAGTTGTTGTAGCCCACCGCCATGTTGGCAACGATCTTCAGCTGCGGGCAGGCCGCCAGCACCTCGGCGTCGATGCGCTCGCTGCCGGTGGTGAAGGCGCCCACCTTGCCCTGCAGGCGGGCAATCAGGCCCGCCTTGTCCCAGACCTCGTCGGACGGGTTGGTCTCGACCTCGAAATGCTGGGCGAGCCGGTCGACGATCTGCGGGAAAACGGCGCGCGCGACGAGGATGCTGGGTTTGCTCATGAAAGCGATGCTCCTTTACTTGAACCAGATGAAGGTCATGACGATGAACAAAGGGATCAGGATGGCGCCCGACCAGGCCATGTAGCCGAAGAAGCTGGGCATCTTGACGCCGCGGTCCTCGGCGATCGCCTTGACCATGAGGTTGGGCGCGTTGCCTATGTAGCTGTTGGCGCCCATGAACACCGCGCCGGCCGAAATGGCGGCCAGCGTGGGCGCCATGGCCGTCATCAGCTGCTGCGGGTCGCCGCCCGCGGTGTTGAAGAACACCAGGTAGGTCGGCGCATTGTCCAGGAAGGAGCTGAGTACGCCAGCCGCCCAGAAATACATGGCCGGGTCGGGCGAGCCGTCGGGCCGCGTGACGCCCGCGACGATGGCGCCGAAGGGGCCGTTGACACCGGCCTTGAGCATGGCGATCACCGGGATGATGGTCAGGAAGATGCCGGCGAACAGCTTGGCCACCTCCAGCATCGGCCCCCAGGAGAACTGATTGTCGGCATGGACCTGGGGCGGCGTGATCTTCAGCGACAGCAGGGTCACGGCGATCAGCCCGGCGTCGCGCACCAGGCCGGGCAGGCCGACCTCGGTGCCCAACACATCGAAGGACAGGGGCGACTTCCAGAAACCGCTGAGCAGCACCAGGCCGACGATGGCGCCCAGCAGCCAGAAGTTGGCCGCGCCGTCGAAGCCGATGCGACGAGTGTCGGGCGTGGGGTCGACCGGCAGGATTTCCTCGCGCCGGTGGTAGTACCAGCTGTCGAGCAGGAAGAACAAGGCGAGCAGCGTGCCGACCAGGAACAGCGTCTCGGGGAAGATGTGGCTCAGAGTCCAGAAGAAATCCACGCCCTTGAGGAAGCCCAGGAACAGCGGCGGATCGCCCAGCGGCGTCAGCGAGCCGCCGGCATTGGAGACGATGAAGATGAAGAACACCACCACATGCGCCTTGTGCTGGCGGTTGTCGTTGGCGCGGATCAGCGGCCGGACCATCAGCATGGAGGCGCCGGTGGTGCCCATGAAGCTGGCCAGCACCGCGCCTATGGCCAGGATGGCCGTGTTCAGCCCCGGGCTGCCGTGCAGGTTGCCGCGGATGTAGATGCCGCCGGCCACGGTGAACAGCGCGGTCAGCAGGATGATGAAGGGGATGTACTCGGCCAGCAGCGCGTGCACCAGGCCGGCGCCGGCCGCAGCGGCGCCGAACTCGCGGGCGAAGGGGGCGAGGAACAGCAGCGCCCAGCCGGTCGCGACCTTGCCGAAATGGTGGTGCCAGAAGCTGGGCGCCAGCAGCGGCAGCACGGCGATCGACAGCAGGATGCCGGCGAACGGCACGCCCCACCAGATCGACAGCTGGCTGCCGTCGAGCTCGGCGGCTTGCGCCAGGCCGGGGCCCAGCAGCATCAGGCCCAGGGCGGCCAGGGAACGGGGTATGGTCATTCTTTCTTGTCTCCAGATGGCTAGGTTCGAGCGTTCGCTGCCCGGCTTGGCGCGAACCCGAATATCGTAAACATTTTTACAAACAATGCTGTCGGCATTTTTATCAACGAAATCAAGACCACGGCCGTCGCGAATCAGGCGGCAGTCTCGATCTCGAACACCTGGCGCAGGTAGGCCAGGTACTTCTCGTCCTCGCACATGCCCTTGCCGGGCGTGTCCGAGAGCTTGGCCACGGGCTGGCCGTTGCAGCGCGTCATCTTGATCACGATCTGCAGCGGCTCGTAGCCGAGGTCGTTGGTCAGGTTGGTGCCTATGCCGAAGGCCAGCTGGCAGCGCCCGCGGAACTGCTGGTAGAGCTCTATCGTGCGCGGCACGGTGAGCGCGTCGCTGAAGATCAGCGTCTTGCCGCGCGGGTCGACGCGGTGCTTGCGGTAATGCTCGATCATGCGCTCGCCCCAGGCGAAGGGGTCGCCGCTGTCGTGCCGCGCACCGTCGAACAGCTTGCAGAAATACAGGTCGAAGTCGCGCAGGAAGGCGTTGAAGCCGTAGACGTCGGACAGCGCGATGCCCAGGTCGCCCCGGTACTCCCTGGCCCAGGACTCGAAGCCGTACACCTGGCTGTCGCGCAGGCGCGGGCCCAGCGCCTGGCAGGCCTGCAGGTACTCGTGCGCCATGGTGCCCAGCGGCGTGAGGCCCAGCTTCATCGCGTAGAGCACGTTGCTGCTGCCGGCGAACTGGCCCGCGGCGCCAGTGCCCAGGCGCGCCGCCAGCACGCGCAGCACCTCCTCGTGCCAGGCCCGGGAAAAGCGCCGGCGCGTGCCGTAGTCGGCGATCTTGAGCTCGCCCAGGCCCGGCGCCTGCAGCTGCGCGATCTTGTCGTCCAGGCGCTTGCGCCCTTCCACGAAGTCGGGCACCTGCTGCGTGTTGCGAAAGAACACCTCGTTGACGATGGCCAGCACCGGGATCTCGAACAGGATGGTGTGCAGCCAGGGCCCGCGGATGCTGATGTCGAGCTCGCCCGAGGGCAGTGCGCTGACCTCGACGTACTTCTCGTTGAGCCGGAACAGGCCGAGGAAGTCCACGAAGTCGCTCTTGATGAAGCGCAGCGAGCGCAGGTAGGCCAGCTCGGCCTCCTGGAACGAGAGGCTGCACAGCGAGCGGATCTCGTTGCGGATTTCCTGCACGTGAGGCGCCAGCTGCACGCCGGGGTTGCGGCAGCGGAAGCGGTACTCGACCTGCGCGCCCGGGAACTGATGCAGCACGACCTGCATCATGGTGAACTTGTAGAGGTCGGTGTCCAGCAGGCTGGTGATGATCATGGCCAGGCAATCATGGGTGGGCGCGCCCCACCCTGCTTCGCGCTGCAGTGTACGGGATGGCCGGCGCGGTAACGCGGCTTCACTCCACCCAGTGCGTGAATTCCTCCGGCGCCACCCGCGTGGTCTGGAAGCGGTTCACCGGCGCCGCCTCGTCGGCGTAGCCCAGCGACATGCCGCATACCAGCATCTCGTTGTCCTTGGCCCCGATGTGCGGCAGGATGCTCCTGGCGAACCCGTTCCAGGCCGCCTGCGGGCAGCTGTGCAGGCCCCGCGCGCGCGCCGCGACCATGATGTTCTGCAGGAACATGCCGTAGTCGAGCAGGCTGCCGCGGCCCAGGACGCGGTCCATGGTGAACATCAGCCCCACCGGCGCGTCGAAGAAGCGGAAGTTGCGCTGGTGCTGCACATGCATCTTCTCGCGCTCGCCCTTGGCGATGCCCAGCACGCCGTACAGGCCGAAGCCGCACTCGCGGCGCCGGTCGATGAAGGGGCTGACCCATTTCTCGGGGTAATAGTCGTACTCCTCGCGGTACTCGGTGGCCAGTTGCGGATCGATCGAGATGGCGTCGTGGGCCTCGCAGATCTTCTGCACCAGCTCGTCCTTGCGCTCGCCCTGCAGCACGTAGACATTCCAGGGCTGGGTGTTGGTGCCGCTGGGCGCGCGGCTGGCCACGCGCAGCAGCTCGGTCACGGTCTCGCGCGCCACCGGCCGGGGCAGGAAGGCGCGCGCCGAAAAGCGGCTTTCGATCGCGGCGTCCACGCTGGACGGGTCGGCGATCACGGTGCTCACCTGGGGCGGCGTTGCAGGCAGGGTCACTTGAGCTTCTCCAGAACGTTCTTGAGGGGAGCCGGCAGCGGCACCGGGCGGCGCGTGGCGCGGTCCACGTAGACATGGACGAAATGGCCCTTGGCCGCGGTCAGCGCCTCGCCCTGGGGGAACAGGCCGACCTCGTAGCGCACGCTGGAGCGGCCGATCTGCGCCACGCGTATGCCGGCCTCGACGGTCTGCGGGAAGGCCAGCGAGGCGAAGTAGTTGCACTGCGTCTCGATCACCAGGCCTATGGTCTCGCCTGCGTGCAGGTCGAGCACGCCCTGCTCGATCAGGTGGGCGTTGACGGCGGTGTCGAACCAGCTGTAGTAGACGACGTTGTTGACATGGCCATAGGCGTCGTTGTCCATCCAGCGCGTGGTGATGGCACGGAAGGCCTGGTAGGCGCTGCGCGGCTCGGGCTGGGGTTTGGCGGGTGGCGTGTCGCTCATCGGCTGAGATTCTGCCAGCGCTGCGGTACTCAGGCGGACAGCGCCTGCCAGCGCTGCCAGTACGCCAGCGCCACCCGGTAGGTGTTGCACTGCACCTGCACCGTGGTCGCGATGTCCACCCCGTAGCCGCCGGCCATGGTCAGCACCAGCGGGATGCGGCGCTGCCAGGCCCAGTCGAAGACGCGGCGGTCGCGCGCCTCCAGGCCGTCGTCGCTGAGCTTGAGCCGGCCCAGGCGGTCGCCCTGGTGCGGGTCGGCGCCGGCCAGGTAGAACAGCAGGCCCGGCTCGAAGCGGCGCCCCAGCTCGTCGAGCGCGCCGTCCAGCGCCTGCAGGTAGGCGTCGTCGCCGCAGCCGTCGGGCAGGTTCACGTCCAGGTCGCTGGCCTCCTTGCGGAACGGAAAGTTCTTCTCGCCGTGCAGCGACAGCGTGAACACGCTGGGGTCGCGGGCGAAGATGCGGGCCGTGCCGTTGCCCTGATGCACGTCCAGGTCGATCACGGCCACCTGGAGTGGGAGTGGCGGCCCCGGCTGCCGCCGGGCCGCCCCAAGGCAGCCGACGGCCCCCTCGGGCGGCAGCGATGACACGAAGTGCCGAGCGTGGGGGCGGGCATGTTCTGCCTGCATCAGCCGCGCCGCGACGGCCACGTCGTTGAACACGCAAAAACCCCCTCCCCGCTCGGCACTCGCGTGGTGGGTGCCGCCGGCCAGGTTGGCCGCCACGCCCTGGCGCATGGCGACGCGCGCCGCCGCCACGGTGGCGCCGGCCGAGCGCCGCGAGCGCTCCACCATGGCCGGGCTCCAGGGGAAACCGATCTCGCGCATCATCTCGGCGCTCACCCGGCCGGTGGCGATGGCTTCTACGTAGTCCGGGCTGTGGGCCAGGGCCAGCTCGCCGTCGCTGGCCGCGGGCGCCTCCTGCAGGCGCAGCTGGGGCATCTCGCGCACCAGGCGCTCGCGCAGCAGCCGGTACTTGGCCATGGGAAAGCGGTGCCCCTCGGGCAGGGGCAGGACATAGTGGTCGGAGTAATAGGCCTGCATCGCGCGTCCAGATTCACTGCTGACGGCCATTGTGACGGCCGTGCGTCTAAGGTCGGTTTTAGATATCGCCGTCTAAATTGCTGCAATGCAACAAAAAAGCCTTGCAATCGCTTTTCGGGTCCGTACAATTCAAACCATGCTGCACTGCAACATAAACCAGGTTACAGAGCAGATGCCAAATCCCTTTTAACCGGAGAAAATCCTATGCTGACCGCTGAGCAAATCCTGGCCTCCCAAAAAGCCAACGTCGAGACCCTGTTCGACCTGACCAACAAGGCCTTCGAAGGCGTCGAGAAGCTGGTCGAACTGAACGTGACCGCCAGCAAGGCCGCCCTGAGCGAGTCCGCTGCCCACACCCAGGCCCTGCTGAGCGTCAAGGACGCCCAGGAACTGCTGGCCCTGCAAGCCAGCCTGTTCCAGCCCCTGGCCGAGAAGACCGCTGCCTACAGCCGTCACCTGTACGACATCGCTTCGGGCACCAGCGCCGAGTTCACCAAGGCCTTCGAAACCCAGGCCGTGGACGCCCAGAAGCAGTTCGCCAGCCTGGTTGACAACGCCGCCAAGAACGCGCCGGCCGGCTCCGAGACCGCTGTCGCCGTGATGAAGAGCGCCGTGGCCGCTGCCAACAACGCCTTCGAATCCGTGCAAAAGGCCGTCAAGCAAGCCTCCGACGTGGCCGAAGCCAACTTCAACGCCGTCACGACCACGGCCGTGAACGCGACCAAGAACGCCGCCACCGCTACCAAGAAGCGCTGATCGGCCAGGCGCTGCCGGGCCCCGGCCCGGCAGCGCGAAAGCCCCCAAGGGCTGCAAGAATTTGAGAAAGAACCAACAATAAGCGCATTGAAAGCCTGTTGTTGAGGGCTTTCTCCCGGTTGTCTCCTCGGGTCCTTTCGACACCTTCGGGTTCTGGGATCCCTTCAAGGCCTGATCGCAAGATCAGGCCTTTTTTTATCTGTGAGCCCCTCAGGGCTGCGCCTTGGCCTGGAGCAGGCCCTGCAGCTGCGGCAGCAGCTGGCGCATGGCTGCCCGCCCTGCCTCGATCGAGCGCCGGCGCGCAGCGAAGTCGGCGCTCTTGACGCCGTTGAGCGCGGGCCGCACCACCAGGTCGGCTTCCTTGAGCTCGAAGCCGTTGATGCTCTTGCCCATGATGGCGAAGGTCTGCAGCAGGATCTGCAGCGTGTCGCCCGCCGGGTTGCCCTCGGGAGCGCTGGAGATGTCCACGGCGATCACCAGCTCGGCCCCCATCTGGCGCGCATAGCGCACCGGCACGGGCGAGACCAGGCCGCCGTCCACATATTCGCGCCCGCCTATCCTCACCGGCTGGAAAACCGCCGGCACGGCGCTCGAGGCGCGCACCGCCGTACCGGTGTCGCCACGCTGGAACAGCACGCCCTGTCCCGTGTTCAGGTCGGTCGCGACGATGCCCAGCGGCAGCGCCATCTGCTCGATCAGCCGGCCGCCCACCTGGCCGTTCACATAGCGCGACAGCGCCTCGCCGCGCAGGGCGCCACGGCTGAAGATGGGCAGGGTCCAGTCGGCAAAGGCCGCCTCCTCCATGGTTTCCGCCACTTGCTGCAACTGGGCGCTGCTCTTGCCGCTGGCATACAAGGCCGCCACCAGGCTGCCGGCCGAGGTGCCCACCACCAGGTCCGGGCGTATGCCGGCCTCCTCGAGTACCTGGATCACGCCCACATGGGCGAAGCCGCGCGCCGCGCCACCGCCCAAGGCCAGGCCGATGCGCGGCGGCTTGCGCACCGCAGGCGGACTCGGCGCTGCAGGCGGCTCGGCCGGCGGCGCGGTGACACAGCCCGCCAGCACCGCCGCCAGGCAGGCGCTGCAGCCAGCCAGGCGCACAAGGCGCCCTGCGGCAAAAAAATTACTAAGAATGATTCGTGTTTGCTTTATCATGACGCCTAGATTTTTACCGCTGTTGCCTTGCAAAGGATCCTGCATGTTGAAAAAAGCTGCTTTCGCCTTCGCCGCCACGCTGCTGGCGGCCACCGGCGCCTCGGCCCAGGAACAGGTGCTGAACCTGTATTCCGCGCGCCACTACTCGACCGACGAGGCCCTGTACACCAACTTCACCAAGGCCACCGGCATCAAGATCAACCGGGTGGACGCCGACGATGCCGGTATTCTCGCGCGCCTGAAGGCCGAGGGCAGCGCCTCCCCTGCCGACGTGATCCTGCTGGTCGACGCGGCACGCCTGTGGAAGGGCGAGACCGAAGGCCTGTTCCAGCCGATCAAGTCCAAGCTCCTGGAAGACGCCATCCCGG
Source organism: Ramlibacter sp. 2FC (assembly GCF_005503345.1). NCBI lineage: Bacteria > Pseudomonadati > Pseudomonadota > Betaproteobacteria > Burkholderiales > Comamonadaceae > Ramlibacter > Ramlibacter sp. 2FC. The sequence continues at coordinate 14,079 of NZ_SCMM01000044.1, read as the reverse complement.
CCCAGCTGCGCGCCAAGCCGGCCGAGGACGGTGGCACGACCTGGTTCGGCTTCTCCACGCGTGCCCGCGTGGTGGTCTACGACAAGCTCAAGGTCAACAAGGACGACGTGGACAGCTACGAGGAGCTGGCCGAGCCCAAGAACAAGGGCCGGCTGTGCATACGCTCGGGCTCCCATCCCTACAACCTGAGCCTGTTCGGCGCGGTGACCGAGCACCTGGGCCCGGTCAAGGCCGAGGCCTGGCTCAAGGGCCTGGTCGACAACATGGCACGCCCGCCCAAGGGTGGCGACACCGACCAGATCAAGGGTGTGGCCTCGGGCGAGTGCGGCATCGCCGTCACCAACACCTACTACCTGGCGCGCCTGATGCGCTCGGACAAGCCCGAGGACAAGGCCGTGGTCGAGCGCGTCGGCGTGGTGTTCCCGAACCAGTCCAGCTGGGGCACGCACGTGAACGTGGCCGGCGGTGCCGTGGCCAAGAACGCGCCGAACCGCGCCAACGCGATCAAGTTCCTCGAATACCTGGCCGGCGCCGAAGCCCAGAACTACTTCGCCAACGGCAACAACGAGTGGCCCACGGCGCGCGGCGTGCAGGTCAGCAACCCGGCGCTCAAGGCCATGACCGGCGGCAGCTTCAAGAGCGAGACCATCCCGATCAGTGCCGTCGGCATGAACCAGGTCAAGGTGCAGCAGATGCTGGACCGCGTCGGGTTCAAGTGATCTGAACAGAGGCCCCCACGCTTGCCACTGCGTGTGCTGCGCTGCCCCCCGAGGGGGCCTTCGCGCCTTGGGGCGGCCCGGCGGCGCTCAAGCCGGCTCCTGCAACCCGGCCCGGCTTTTCGCCCGGCCGGGTTTTTTATCGCCGATAATTGACGTTTACGTCAACGTCAACTCTTCAGGAGACCCCATGCAGATTCAAGGCAAGGTATTCATCGTCACCGGCGGCGCCTCGGGCCTAGGCGAAGGCACGGCGCGCATGCTCGCGGCCAACGGTGCCACGGTCGTGATCGCCGACATGCAGGCCGACAAGGGCCAGGCGGTGGCCAAGGACATAGGCGGCGCCTTCGTCCAATGCGACGTCAGCAGCGAGGCCGACGGCCAGGCCGTGGTCGCCAAGGCCCAGTCGCTGGGCAAGCTCATGGGCCTGGTCAACTGCGCCGGCATCGCCCCGGCCGAGAAGACCGTGGGCAAGAGCGGCCCGCACAACCTGGCGCTCTACACCAAGACCATCATGGTCAACCTGGTCGGCAGCTTCAACATGATCCGCCTGGCCGCCGAGGCCATGTGCAAGAACGAGCCCGAGGCCACTGGCGAGCGCGGCGTGCTGATCTCCACCGCCAGCGTGGCCGCCTACGACGGTCAGATCGGCCAGGCCGCCTACAGCGCCTCCAAGGGCGGCGTGGTCGGCATGACGCTGCCGATCGCGCGCGACCTGGCGCGCAACGGCATCCGCAACATGACCATCGCGCCCGGCATCTTCGGCACGCCCATGCTGTTCGGCATGCCCCAGGAGGTGCAGGACGCGCTGGCCGCCAGCGTGCCCTTCCCCTCGCGCCTGGGCACGCCCGAGGACTACGCGAAGCTGGCCAAGCACATCATCGAGAACGACATGCTCAACGGCGAGGTGATCCGCCTGGACGGCGCGATCCGACTGGCGCCGCGCTGAGTCGCGCACTAACATGCGCGGAGACTCTCGGGAGAAAAGCGCATGAGAACCACCGCACTGGCTCTTGCCGCAGCCCTGTTCGCCACGGGCTGCTCGACCACCCCCTCCGGCCCGAACTACAGCGTGCCGGCCCAGCCCGAAGGGGCTTCGGGCTACACGGAAAAACCGGGCTGGGCGACCCGCAAGTTCGCCGTGGCCGCGGCCAACCCGCTGGCCACCGACGCCGGCTACCAGGTTCTCAAGGCCGGTGGCTCGGCTGTCGACGCGGCGATCGCCGTGCAGATGGTGCTGACCCTGGTCGAGCCGCAGTCGAGCGGCATCGGCGGCGGCGCCTTCCTGCTGCATTTCGACGGAAAAGCGGTCGAGGCCTTCGACGGGCGCGAGACCGCGCCGGCCGCGGCCACCGAGCGTCTGCTGCTGGCGCCCGACGGCCAGCCCCTGCCCTTCTACGAGGCCGTGGTCGGCGGCCGCTCGGTCGGCGTGCCGGGCACGCTGCGCATGCTCGAGATGGCGCACCGCCAGCATGGCAAGCTGCCCTGGGCCCAGCTGTTCCAGCCCGCGATCACGCTGGCCGAGCAGGGGTTCAAGCTCAGCCCGCGGCTGAACACCCTGCTGGCCGACGAGAAACACCTGGCCAAGGATCCCGTGGCCGCCGCCTACTTCTACGACGCCGCCGGCAAACCCTGGCCGGTCGGCCATGTCCTGAAGAACCCCGAGCTCGCCCGCGTGCTGAAGGCCGTTGCCGCGCAGGGCGCCAAGGCGCTGCACGAGGGCGAGCTTGCCCTGGCCATCGTCGACAAGGTCCGACGGCATCCGACCAACCCCGGCCTGATGTCGCTGGCCGACCTGGCCGGCTACCAGCCCAAGAAGCGCGCCGCGCTGTGCCATGACTACACGCCTCAGCCGCCCCAGCGCTGGCGCATCTGCGGCTTCCCGCCGCCGAGCTCCGGCGCGATCGCGATCGGCCAGATCCTCGGCATCCTGGGCCAGACCCGGGCCGCCAGCCTGCCGCTGCAGGACGGGCTGCCTTCGGCCGACTGGCTGCACCTCTACACCGAAGCCTCGCGCCTGGCCTTTGCCGACCGCGCCCAGTACCTGGCCGATCCGGATTTCGTGGCGCCGCCGGCCGGCAGCTGGATGAGCCTGCTGGATCCCGCCTACCTGGCCAGCCGCGCCCGGCTGATCGGCACGCAAAGCATGAAGACGGCCCAGCCCGGCAGGCCGGGCGGCGTGGCCAGCAGCCACGCGCCCACGGCAGCGCAGCCCGAGTACGGCACCAGCCACATCAGCATCGTCGACCCCATGGGCAATGCGCTGGCCATGACCACGACCATCGAGGACGCCTTCGGCGCGCGCCAAATGGTCAAGGGATTCCTCCTCAACAACGAACTGACCGACTTCAGCTTCGACCCTGCCGACGCCCAGGGCCGGCCCATCGCCAACCGCGTCCAGCCCGGCAAGCGCCCGCGCTCCTCGATGGCGCCCACGCTGGTGTTCGACGTCGCCAGCAACCGGCTGATCATGAGCGGCGGCAGCCCTGGCGGCGCCCTCATCATCCACTACACGGCCAAGACCCTGTACGGCGTGCTGAACTGGGGCCTGACGCCGCAGCAGGCGATAGACCTGCCCAACTTCGGCTCGCTGAACGGCCCCAGCCTGCTGGAGCAAAAGCGTTTCCCGCCGGCCACCGTGGAGGCGCTGCGCGCGCGCGGCGCCGAGGTGAGCGAGATGGACATGACCAGCGGCCTGCAGGCGCTCACGCGCGGCCAGGTGCATGGCGAGCCGCTGTGGCTGGGCGGCGCAGACCCGCGCCGCGAGGGCATCGTGATGGGTGAATGAGATGACCTGCCTCCACCTTTTCCTCGACTGGGGCGGCACCCTGATGGCCGAGGACGGGCCGGCCGAGCTGCCCATGGTGGACTGGCCCCATCCGCGCGTGCTGCCCGGCACGCTGGAAGCGGTGGCCGAGCTGGCCGCGCAGCGCCCGCTGTCGCTGTGCACCAACGCCTCGGTCTCGACCCGGCCCCAGATCGAGCAGGCCCTGGCTCGCGCCGGCCTGGGGCGCTTTTTCAGCCATGTGTTCTGCTTTTCCGAGCTGGGCGCGCGCAAGGACTCGCCCGCCTTCTGGGACGCGGTGTTCGCGCGGGTGGCGCTGCCGCGCGAGCAGACGCTGATGGTCGGCGACAGCCTGGCGCAGGACGTGCTCGCGCCGCAGCGCTTCGGCGTGCCCGCGATCTGGTTCAACCCGCAGGGCCTGGCGCCGCCGCCCGGCACGCCACCCGTGCGCATGCTGCGCTCGCTGGGCGAACTGCCGGCGCTGCTGGCCAGCGAGCCCCCGCCGGGCGATAGGCGAAAATAGCCGGGTGGCCATCCCCCAGTCTTTCATCCAGGAACTGCTTGCACGCACCGACGTCGTCGAAGTCGTCGGCCGCTACGTGCAGCTCAAGAAGGGCGGCGCCAACTTCATGGGCCTGTGCCCCTTTCACGGCGAGAAATCGCCCAGCTTCAGCGTCAGCCCGACCAAGCAGTTCTACCACTGCTTCGGCTGCGGCAAGCACGGCAACGCGATCGGCTTCCTGATGGAGCACGCCGGCCTGGGCTTCATCGAGGCGGTCAAGGACCTGGCCCAGCAGGCCGGCATGCAGGTGCCCGAGGAAGAGGCCAGCCCGCAGGAGCGCGAGCGCGCCGCCGCCGAGCGGCAGAAGCAGGCCACGCTGACCGAGGTGCTGGAGAAGGCCGGCGAGGCCTACCGCAAGCAGCTCAAGGCCTCGCCGCGCGCGGTGGCCTACCTCAAGGGCCGCGGCCTGTCGGGCGAGATCGCCAAGCGCTTCGGCCTGGGCTACGCACCCGAGGGCTGGCGCAGCCTGGCCAGCGTGTTCCCGCATTACGACGACCCGCTGCTGGCCGAGAGCGGCCTGGTGATCGTGCACGAGGAGGACGACAAGCGCTACGACCGCTTCCGCGACCGCATCATGTTCCCGATCCGCAACGTCAAGGGCGAGTGCATAGGCTTCGGCGGACGTGTGCTCGGGGATGAGAAGCCCAAGTACCTGAACTCACCCGAGACCCCGGTGTTCCACAAGGGCCGCGAGCTCTACGGCCTGTTCGAGGCCCGCCACGCGCTGCGCGAGGCCGGCTACGTGCTGGTCACCGAGGGCTACATGGACGTGGTGGCGCTGGCCCAGCTCGGTTTCGAGAACGCCGTGGCGACGCTGGGCACGGCCTGCACCAGCGAGCATGTGCAGAAGCTGTTCCGCTTCACCGATTCGGTGGTGTTCAGCTTCGACGGCGACGCCGCGGGGCGGCGCGCCGCGCACAAGGCGCTCGAGGGCGCCCTGCCCTACGCGAGCGACGTGCGCACGGTGAAGTTCCTGTTCCTGCCGGCCGAGCACGACCCCGACAGCTACATCCGAGAATTCGGCCGCGAGGCCTTCGCCCAGCGCGTGGGCGAGGCCATGCCGCTGTCGCGCTTTCTGGTCGAGGCGGCGCAGGAGGGCTGCGAGCTCGCCAGCGCCGAGGGACGGGCCCATCTGGCCAGCAACGCCCGGCCGCTGTGGACCCAGCTGCCCGACGGCGCGCTCAAGCGCCAGCTGCTCGCCGAGCTCGCCGAGCTGGTTCAGCTGGACGCGCACGAGCTCGGCGAGCTCTGGCAAGGCCCGGCCGGCGGCGGCGCGGGCGGTCCGCCGCGCCAGGCGGGCGGACCGGCAGAGCGGCCCAGGCCGCAGAACCCGTCGCGCAGCTTCGGCAAGGGCCCCGGCGGCCGGCCGCAAGCTGCCCGGTTCACGCCCAGGCCGGGCGGGCGCGTGCTGCCGGCCAGCCGCGCCGACCACGCCGCGCGCCTGCTGCTGGCCCGCATGGTGCTGTGGGACGAGCTGTCCAGCGAGGACCACGCCATGCTGTGCGAGCTGCCGGCGCCGCATGGCGCCCTGTTCGTGTGGCTGGAAAGCCAGTTCCACGACCATGGCCCCCTGCCCTGGGGCGCGCTGCGCGACGACCTGCAGGGCAGCGAGTTCGAGGCCCTGGCCCTCAAGCTCATGAGCGGCCATCTGCCCCTGGAGGGGGCCGAGGCCTCGCCCGACGAGGCCCAGGAACTGCGGCGCGAGTTGCGCGGCCTGCTCAACCTGATGCTGATCGACCGCCTCAACAAGCAGCTGGCGGCGCTCGCCACCGGCGGCACCGACGCCGAGACGCTGCAGCGCTACCGCAGCCTCTACGAGCGCCGCAGCGAATTGCTGGCCGGCGGCTGAAACAGGGCGCCGGGGCTTGAAAATCGGCGAGACAGGTATAATGTAAGGTTTGCTAGCGGCAAGAGCGACAGCAGCACCTCCGGACCGGCCACAGCCACAGCGCATCCCCCATGATGGGACGGCCACCTCACCGCAAGGACTGCACACCAAATGTTCGCCCACCCATCTTGCCCTTGAGCGCGGCCTCCTGCGGAGTCCGCGTTCTGCCACCCGCGCCGGGAGAGTGCGGCGCCGTGCGTTTCCTTGTCCGTTTTTGAAGTTCCGAGGTAGTTTTTCATGCCCGTTCAAAAGTCCAAGAAGCCCGCTCCGTCCGCTGCCACCCGTGCGGCATCCCCTGCTGTGAAGGCGGCGGCCAAGGCCACCGCCAAGACCGAAACGAAAGCCAAGACCGTGTCCGCAACGAAGTCCGCCGCCGAAGAACTGAAAAAGACCGCCAAGACCGAGACCGCCGCCGAGCCGGCGGCCAAGAAGAAGCCCGGCCGCCCGCCCAAGGCCGCCGCCGAGAAGGACGCGCAGCCCAAGACCGGCGCCAAGCGCGGACGCAAGCCCAAGGCGGCCGCCGCCAAGCCCGAGGTCGAGGACACGGACCTCAGCGACATCGAGGACGAGCTGGCCGGCGAACCAGTGGCCGAGACCCCCGAGAAGGTCAAGCCGCTGCGCATGAAGATCAGCAAGGCCAAGGAACGGGCCTTGATGAAGGAATTCGGCCTCGACGAGACCGTGCTGACCGAGGAGGAGATGCTCAAGCGCCGCCAGCGCCTGAAGACCCTGATCAAGCTCGGCAAGACGCGCGGCTACCTGACCCACGCCGAGATCTCCGACCACCTGCCCGACAAGCTGGTCGACGCCGAGACGCTGGAAGTCGTGATCTCCATGCTCAACGACATGGGCGTGGCGGTGTACGAGCAGACGCCCGACGCCGAAACCCTGCTGCTGACCAACACCGGCCCCACGGCCGCCACCGAGGAAGAGGCCGAGGAAGAGGCCGAGGCCGCCCTGTCCACGGTGGACAGCGAGTTCGGCCGCACCACCGACCCGGTGCGCATGTACATGCGCGAGATGGGCACGGTGGAGCTGCTCACGCGCGAGGGCGAGATCGAGATCGCCAAGCGCATCGAGGGCGGCCTGATGGCCATGATGGAAGCCATCTCGGCTTCGCCTGCGACCATCGCCGAGATCCTGCGCATGGCCGGCGACATCCGCGAGGGCAAGGTGGTGATCTCCACCATCGTGGACGGCTTCTCCAACGCCGACGAAGCCGACGACTACGTGGCCGAGGAGGACTTCGACGAATTCGACGAAGCCGACGACGACGACGGCAAGGGCGGCTCCAAGGCGCTGACCAAGAAGCTCGAGGAGCTGAAGAACCAGGCGCTGGAGCGCTTCGACCGCATCGCCGAGATGTTCGAGAAGGTGCACAAGGCCTACGACAAGGAAGGCTGGGGCACGCCCGCCTACCAGAAGGCCCAGTCCGCCCTGTCGGCCGAGCTGATGACGATCCGTTTCACGGCCAAGACCATCGAGAAGCTGTGCGACATGGTGCGCGGCCAGGTCGACGACGTGCGCAAGAAGGAGCGCGAGCTGCGCCGCATCATCGTCGACAAGTGCGGCTACCCGCAGGAGCATTTCATCGCCGACTTCAGCGGCCGCGACAAGAACGGCAACCGCGTGGCCTCCAACCTGCTGAACCTCAAGTGGATAGAGAAGCAGGCCAGCGCCGGCAAGCCCTGGAGCGCGGTCATGGGCCGCAACATCCCGCCGGTGCAGGACCTGCAGCAAAAGCTGACCGACCTGCAGTCGCGCGTGGTGGTGCCGCTGGACGAGCTCAAGGACATCAACAAGCGCATGAACGAGGGCGAGGCCAGCTCGCGCGACGCCAAGAAGGAGATGATCGAGGCCAACCTGCGCCTGGTGATCTCGATCGCCAAGAAGTACACCAACCGCGGCCTGCAGTTCCTGGACCTGATCCAGGAGGGCAACATCGGCCTGATGAAGGCGGTGGACAAGTTCGAATACCGCCGCGGCTACAAGTTCTCGACCTACGCCACCTGGTGGATCCGCCAGGCCATCACGCGCTCGATCGCCGACCAGGCGCGCACCATCCGCATCCCGGTGCACATGATCGAGACCATCAACAAGATGAACCGCATCTCGCGCCAGCACCTGCAGGAGTTCGGCTTCGAGCCCGACGCCAGCATCCTGGCCGAGAAGATGGAGATCCCCGAGGACAAGATCCGCAAGATCATGAAGATCGCCAAGGAGCCGATCTCCATGGAAACGCCGATCGGCGACGACGACGACAGCCACCTGGGCGACTTCATCGAGGACAGCGCCAACACCGCGCCGATCGACGCCGCCATGCAGGCCGGCCTGCGCGACGTGGTCAAGGACATCCTCGACAGCCTGACCCCGCGCGAGGCCAAGGTGCTGCGCATGCGCTTCGGCATCGAGATGTCGACCGACCACACGCTGGAGGAAGTGGGCAAGCAGTTCGACGTCACGCGCGAGCGCATCCGCCAGATCGAGGCCAAGGCCCTGCGCAAGCTCAAGCACCCCAGCCGCAGCGACAAGCTGCGCAGCTTCATCGACTCGCTGTAGGGCTTTTCATCCCGGGCCTGCCGGGGTCCTGGATCACAGCGCCCCAAGCCCGTGGCCAACGGGCTTGGGGCGCTTTCTTCTTCATGGCAAACCGCCCGCATCGCGCGGCAGCCTCAAACCATCCGGCCTGAGCGGAGGCCGAATCACTCTCCCGTCATGACCCGGTTGCGCCCGGACTCCTTGGCCCTGTAGAGTGCTTGGTCGGCCCTGGCGCTGACGGCCTCGGCGCTTTCTCTGCGACGGAATTCGACGACCCCGCAACTCAAGGCGCTCGCAAATTCACGGCCATCGGCATGGTGCCGCACCCCGGAGAACGCCTCCTTCAGACTCTCCAGCAGGGACACGGCCGCCGCAATCTGCGTGTGAGGCAGGATCACGGCGAATTCGTCACCGCCGACGCGGCCGATGATGTCGGTCCGGCGCAGGCGCCGCTTCAGCAGCTCGGCAAGGGTTCTCAAAACGCGGTCCCCGGCCAGATGGCCATGGTTGTCGTTGACCTCCTTGAACAGGTCCACGTCAATCATGGCCAGGCAAAACGCCTCGCTCTGCCGCGCCGCCCGCGAGATCTCGGTCGACAGGCGTCCCTTGAGGGCGGCGTGATTGAGCAAGCCCGTGAGGCCGTCGCATTCGATGTAGGAGCGCATGACACGGTAGCGCCGCAGCCGCGTCGTCACCGCGGAAATCAGATGCGCCGGCTCGATCGGTTTGGTGAGGAAGTCGTCGCCACCCAGCTTCATCGCCGTCAGCTGTTTGCCCGTGTCGTTTTCCGAAGACAGGAACACGATCGGCACCATGTCATAGTTCTCCAGCTGCCGGATCACCGCGGCCAGCTCCATCCCGGTGCAGCCGGGTAAATACATGTCCATGAGCACCAGGTCGGGCTTGAAGTTGGCCAAATGGGCAAGAATCTGCATGGGATCGGTGACCACGTCGGTGCGTATTCCCGCCGATTGCAAGACATGGGCGTAATGCTGGGCCAGCGGTTCGCTGTCCTCCACGATCAACACCCGGTAGGGCTCGGGCTGCTGGTCCGAGGTCAGGCCATCGAGGATATTGAGCAGAACGCCGATCTCCACCGGCTTCATGATGTAGGCGGCCGCCCCAGCCCGGGAGGCGGCGAGCCGGGCCTGCAGGTCTCCGCGGACAGACATGAACACAACCGGCGCCTTGAGGAACCTGGCCGCGGCGAGTTCCATGATGGCTTCGACCCCGGCCAGTTCGCCTTGGGGAAAGACGATGTCCATCAGGATGACGGCCAGCGCCGGATCGGCCATGGCTTCGTAGAGCCATTCCGGCGTTTCGAAGGTCCTGACCTGATAGCCGAAGTGGCGCAACTGCAAGGCCAGGTCGGTGGCCAGCGCCACGTCGTCTTCCACCAGGTAGATCAGCTTCCTGGCAACGGCGGATGCTGCTGCACTCGATGGAATCGGCGTCGGCATCGGGACGGCCGGTTCCTGCGCCGCCCGGCACAGGGTTTCAAGCAGTTCGGTGGTGGCCGCGATTTCCGCCTCGGAGAGGCGCCGCGCGGCCTCGAGGGCCGCATTCACCGTGATCTCCAGTCGTCGCGCCGCCTCGGACAGCTCCGGATAACCGAAAGTGGTTCCTGATCCGGCCAGCCCGTGCGCGAGGTGGCGCAGCGTCCGCAACGCGTCCTTGTCCTGGTGGCTACGGAACGCCTGCTCGACCAGCGCGAGCTTGGCCGGCAAGGCGCTGGCGTAGCTCTCCCGCAATTGACGTAACTGCTCGGCGAGAGCTTCGTTTGCAATCATGGTGTCAGCGCCTCAGCCCTGGCGCGTGGCCCAGATGCCGCGCACCGTGGCCGCCAGCGTCATGGGATCGAAGGGTTTGGCGATCACGTCCAGCGCCCCCAATTGCCGATAGCGGGCCACCTCGCCGGCCTGCACCTTGGCGGTCATGAATACGACCGGGGTTTGGTCGAATCCCGGCAGCGCGCGCAAGGCCGCCAGCGTGGCCGGCCCGTCCAGGCCGGGCATCATCACATCCAGCAGGATCAGGTCGGGGGCATATGTAGGGGCGGCAGCGACAGCCTCCTGCCCCGAACTGCACACCAGGAGTTGGAAACCGCCCACGGTCTCAAGAGCGATGCGAGCCACCATCTGGATGTCGGGCTCGTCCTCCACGTACAGGATCCGCTGCAGGGCTTGCTCCGCCATTTCCGTCTCCTCATATCCTCTTTGGAACACTTTACCGAACCGTGTCTCATGCCTGGCCAGTGAAGGTCCGGATGGCCTCCAGAAGTTCCGGGTTCGACACATGGGACTTCACCAGCGCGGCCGCCACCCGGCCGGACTCCTCAGCGGAGAGCTCGCGCCCGGAAAACACCAGCACCGGCGGCTTGGGCACCTGCTGGTCGATGATCTGCAACAGGTCCCAGCCGGACTGGTCCGGCAACTCGAGGTCCAGTATGACCAGGTCGTAGCGCCGGGTCGACAGCAGTTCCGCCGCCTCGCGGCAACTGGCGGCAGCTTCGAACTCGGCCACCTCGCTGCACAGCGAGGCCACCACATGGCGTACGTCGGGGTCGTCCTCCACGTGCAGCACGCGACTCTTGCCGCCTTTGACGCCGCGGGTCCCGCGGCGCAGGGCGTCGAGCAGCCTCGCCCGATCGATCGGCTTGGCCAGCCAGTCCTGCACGCCGAGCCCGTCGCCCTCGCCGGGCCGGGGCTTCGACCGCAGATGGCCTGACAGCACGATGATGAACTGGTCACGGGTGGCGGGATTCTCACGCAGTTCGCGCAGGAACGCCCTGCCGTCGGCGTCGGGCAGCTGGATATCCAGGGTCATGGCGGCGAACCCGCCCTCGGCCAGCAGCCGGCGGGCCGACACGGCGTCGTAGGCGGGCACGGCCTCGTAGCCGGCGTGGCCCAGCATCATGCCAATCAGCGCGGAAACGTCGTGGTCGTCCTCGCAGACCAGCACCCTGGGCCGAGCGGCGGCACCCCGGGGGATTTCCGGGACGGCCACCGGCTCCGGCTCCATCCATTCGGGCAGGTCGACATGGAAGCTGGTGCCCTCGCCCTCCCGGCTGACGAACCCGATGCTCCCGCCCATCGCCTCCACGATCGCCTTGGAAATCGACAGGCCGAGGCCCGTGCCACCCTTCTGGCGGGAGTCGGACGCATCGGCCTGGGAAAACTTCTCGAACACCTTGTCCTGGAACGCGGCCGGCATACCCGGCCCATGGTCGGTGACCGAGAGGCGGATCATGCTGCCGTCCCGCACCAACCGCAGCTCCACGGTGGCGCCGGCCGGCGAGAACTTGGCTGCATTGGACATCAGGTTGGTCAGCACCTGCATCAGGCCATCGGTGTCCACCCGCGCCCGGGCGCCTGGCAGCGGCGCAGCCAGCGCAAAGGACACGCCGAGCTGCCCGGCATAGGCCTGGTTGGCGGCAATGGCCTGCTCGACCAGGGGCTGCAGTTCCCTAGGCTGCAGGTCGAACTGCATGCGGCCGGATTCGATCTTTTCGATGTCGAGGATGTCGTTGATCAGGCGCACCAGGCGTTCGCTGTTCTTGCGGGCGATGTCCACCAGTGTCCTGGCCTGGCTGGAAATCTCGCCGCTCACGCCGCCGGCTAGCAGGCCCAGCGATCCCATGATGGAAGTCAGGGGGGTGCGCAGTTCGTGGCTCACGGTGGAGACGAACTCATTCTTCATCCGCTCCACGTTCTTGCGCTCGCTGATGTCCTCGAGTGTGCCCACGTAGCCGAGCAGTTGTCCGCCACTCTTCATGGCGGCGACCTTGCAGCTCACCCAGGTGACAGCGCCGTCGCTGCGCAGGAAACGGCATTCGGCGTTGAAGCTGTGGTCTTGCGCCAGGGCCTCCCACCACTTGGCCAGCACCTGGTCCCGGTCCTCGGGGTGGATGCCTGTGCTCCAGTCCGCCCCCGCCATGGCCTCGGCGGAATAGCCAGTGATCTTCTGGTAGGTCGGGTTCACGTGCTGGCAACGCCCATCCACATCCGTGACGAACGTGCCCAAGGGCGAGGCCTCGTCCATGGCGGCAGCACGCGCGACGCTCGCCGTCAGGTCGGCCTCGACCCGCCTGCGTTCCGCAATTTCAACGGCGAGCCCCGTCGCATAGCGGCGCTGCCGGCTGAATACCAGGCCGACGCCGGTCAACGCCAAGACCGAGATCAGCCCCAGCAGGCCGAACGCTTCGACCAGGCCCTGCCGCGCCACCACCGCGGTGGACGCGATGGGCCGGGTGATTTCCAGCACGCCACGCAGGTCGCCAGCCTTCCAGTCGGTCTTCGGGCTCGCCGCGTGGCTGTTGTGGCAGGCAATGCACTGGGTCCGCATGCGGTCGGCCACCGCGTAGCGAATCACCGGCTGCCCCTGGGATTGCTCCATGCGGAAAAACGCCTGCGTGGGATTGCTTTTCAGCGCGACCAGGGCCTCGCGTTCGAAGGCATCGCGAGGGCCGCCGTCCTTGCGCCAGGGGAAAGGGTACTCGCTGTAGAGCCGCACGTTCATGCCCGAACCGCGCTCGCCGATGCGCCGACCCAGCTCGATGGTCAAGGTCGCAGGCAGCGGGATCGCACCATCTTTCCCCTGGTATTCGTGCGTGGCATCGATGCCGTGCCCGCGCACTTTCTCCACCACCTCCGATGTGTACAGGCTGCGCAACTCCTCCAGGGTCTCGGACTGCAGGCGCGCTCCTTGCACCGCCATGGCGGAGACCAGTTGGCTCTGCAAACTGTGCAGATGCCAGAACGCCCACACGGTTGCCGCGACGACCAGAACGGTCAATATCAATACGCTGTGATCGAAGAAAATCCGGTCAATGGCGTTTTTCCGATCAGCCGGAGAGGGGCCATGTTCGTCCAATTCGGTTCCTCTTTTTGTTTGTACCGCCGGCGAGCTGTCCGCAATGAAAAGACGCAATGACGAAATCATTTGATGGGATGCGCCTCCGAAACTGCCCGCTTGAGCCTTCAACCCATCCCCGCGCACCATAAACCACATGAAATGAATGCGCAACCCGGCTGCCTCGCCGAATGCCCCGCCCCGCCCTCTGCATAAAATCGCCCCATGAACCTGCCCGCGCACCAACTCAGCATGACCGTGCTGATGTCCCCCGACATGGCCAACTTCTCCGGCAACGTGCACGGGGGCGCCATTCTCAAGCTGCTCGACCAGGTGGCCTACGCCTGCGCCAGCCGCTACGCCTCGCGCTACGTGGTCACGCTCAGCGTGGACCAGGTCATGTTCCTGCAGCCCATCCACGTGGGTGAGCTCGTGAGCTTCCTCGCCAGCATCAACTACACCGGCAAGTCTTCAATGGAAGTGGGCATCAAGGTGGTGGCCGAGGACATCCGCACCCAGGAGGTGCGCCATGTCAACAGCTGCTTCTTCACCATGGTCGCGGTCGACGAGGACCGCAAGCCGGTGCCGGTGCCCCAGCTGCGCCCCTTCACGCCCGAGGAAAAGCGCCGCTTCGACGCCGCCCTGCTGCGCAAGAAGCTGCGCCAGGAACTGGCCGTGCGCTTCGCCGAGGCGCGCTCGCCCGCGCCCAGCGCGGGCTGACCGTGCAGCCCCCCCACCC
>NZ_SCMM01000043.1:0-38885 GCF_005503345.1 Ramlibacter sp. 2FC | reverse complement strand
CAGATGGGCCATGTATCGCTCGAATTCCTGCAAGTCTTCCATCAAGGTTCGCCCTTCGCTTGAAGAAGTGCGCATAATGCCTTGAATTCGTTCAAATTACTAACACAGTAAGATTAGGTAAGCGTCAAGATCGCCGAGGCGCCGTACCTGCGCCCCTGCGCGCTCGCCTCAGCGCGGTTTGCCCGCCCCACCCTCGACCTCGCCGCGCAGCCGCTCCTCCTGCGCCCGCAGTTCGGGCGTGAGCTCGGCGCCGAAATCCTCGGCCTCGAACAGCGGGCGGATCTCGATCTCGGACTCGCCTTCCATGGGGTTGGGGCAGCGCCTGACCCATTCGACCGCCTCGTCGATGGACTTGACCTGCCACAGCCAGAAGCCGGCGACGAGCTCCTGGATCTGCTCGAACGGCCCGTCGACCACGCTGCGCTGGCTGCCCGAGAAGCGCACCCGCTTGCCCCTGGCGCTGGGGTGCAGGCCCTCACCCGCCAGCATCACGCCGGCCTTGACCAGCTCTTCGTTGAACCTGCCCATGGCCTCGAGCAATGCCTGGCCGGGCATCTTGCCGGCTTCGGATTCGGCCGTGGCCTTGACCATCACCATGACTCGCATCGTCGTTCCTCCTTGAAACGGATGGCTTTCGGCCAGGGCCGGCCGGCGTCTACACCCCGCTCACCTTGACCGCGCAGTACTTGAACTCCGGGATCTTGCCGAAGGGGTCCAGCGCAGCGTTGGTCAACAGGTTGGCCGCGGCCTCCACATAGGCGAAGGGGATGAACACCGTGCCGCGCGGCGTGCCGTCGTCGCGCCGCGCCTGCAGCGTAACCTCGCCGCGGCGCGAGGCGACGCGGATGGCGTCGCCGGGCTGCAGGCCCAGGCGCTGCAGGTCCTCGCCGCACAGCGAGGCGGTGGCGGCTGGCTCGAGCGCGTCCAGCACCTCGGAGCGGCGCGTCATGCTGCCGGTGTGCCAGTGCTCGAGCTGGCGGCCGGTGATCAGCACGAAGGGGTACTCGGTGTCGGGCCGCTCGTCGGCCGGGATGATGTCGGCCGGCACCAGCTGCACGCGGCCGTCGGGCGTGGGGAACTGGTCGTGGAAGACGATGGGCTGGCCGGGGTCGTCCGCGCTGAGGCAGGGGTAGGTGACGCTGGATTCGCGCTGCAGGCGCTCCCAGCTGATGCCGGCTATGACGGCGGCCATGGCCTGACGCATCTCGTCGTAGACGCGTTCTACACCGTGGTAGACGCTGCCCTCACCCCGGCCCTCTCCCAGAGGGAGAGGGGGTGAATCGTAGTGCCAGTTCAGGCCCATGCGCCTGGCGATCTGCTGGATGATCCAGAGATCGGCACGCGCCTCGCCGGGCGGCTGGAGGGCTTGGCGGCCGAGCTGCACCATGCGGTCGGTGTTGCTCACGCTGCCGGTCTTCTCGGGCCAGGCGCTGGCGGGCAGGACCACGTCGGCCAGCCAGGCGGTCTCGGTCATGAAGATGTCCTGCACCACCAGGTGCTCGAGCGAGGCCAGGGCGTGGCGCGCGTGGTTGAGGTCGGGGTCGCTCATGGCCGGGTTCTCGCCCATGATGTACATGCCGCGCACCTTGTGCGGGTCGCTGTCCGGCGCCAGGCACTTGTCCATGATCTCGACCACGGTGTAGCCGGGCTGGGGGTCCAGCTTGGTGCCCCAGAAGTCCTCGAACCAGTCGTGCGCGGCCTTGTCGCTCACGCGCTGGTAGTTCGGGTACATCATGGGGATCAGGCCGGCGTCGCTCGCGCCCTGCACGTTGTTCTGGCCGCGCAGCGGATGCAGGCCGGTGCCGGGGCGGCCGATCTGGCCGGTGACGCTGGCCAGGGCGATCAGGCAGCGCACGTTGTCCGTGCCGTGCACATGCTGGCTCACGCCCATGCCCCAGAGGATCATGGAGGCGCCGGCCGTGGCATAGGCGCGCGCCACCTCGCGTATGGTCTCGGCCGGGATGCCGCAGATCGGCGCCATGGCCTCGGGGCTGTAGTCGGCGACGTTGTCCTTGAGCGCCTGCACGTTGTCGGCGCGCTCGCGCAGGAAGGCCTCGTCGGTCAGACCCTCCTCGACGATCACGTGCAGCATGGCGTTGAGCAGGGCCACGTCGGTGTCGGCCTTGAAGGGCAGGGTGCGCCAGGCGTGGCGGCCCAGGTCGGTGATGCGCGGATCGGCCAGCACGATCCTGGCGCCGCGCTGGGCGGCGTTCTTCATCCAGGTGGCCGCCACCGGGTGGTTGGCCGTGGGGTTGGAGCCGATCACGAAGATCAGATCGGCATGCGCTACGTCGCCCACCGGGTTGCTCACCGCGCCCGAGCCCACGCCCTCGAGCAGGGCGGCCACGCTGGAGGCATGGCACAGGCGGGTGCAGTGGTCCACGTTGTTGCTGCCGAAACCGGTGCGCACCAGCTTCTGGAACAGGTAGGCCTCTTCGTTGCTGCCCTTGGCCGAGCCGAAGCCGGCCAGGGCCTTGTTGCCATGCTGGTCGCGCAGGGCCTTGAGCTTGCCGGCGGCGAGATCAAGGGCCTCCTCCCAGCTGGCCTCGCGGAAGGCCTCGGACCAGTGCAGCTCACGCGTCAGGTGCTCGGGGTCCTTGGGCACACCCGGCTTGCGGATCAGCGGCTTGGTCAGGCGCTCGGGATTGTGCACGTAGTCGAAGCCGAAACGCCCTTTCACGCACAGGCGGCCATGGTTGGCCGGGCCGTCGCGGCCCTCGACGCTCACAATCTTCTCGTCCTTGACCTTGTAGGTAATCAGGCAGCCCACGCCGCAGAAGGGGCAGACCGAGTCGACCTCGCGGTCCACGCTCTGCGCGCCGATGTGGCTTTTGGGCATGAGGGCGCCGGTGGGGCAGGCCTGCACGCATTCGCCGCAGGCCACGCAGCTGCTCTGGCCCATGGGGTCGCCGAGGTCGAACACGACCTGGGCCTGGGCGCCGCGGAAGGCCATGCCTATCACATCGTTGACCTGTTCCTCGCGGCAGGCGCGCACGCAGCGCGTGCACTGGATGCAGGCGTCCAGGTTGACGGCCATCGCGGGGTGCGAGAGGTCCGGCGCGGGCTGGGCCCGGCCCAGGGCCCTGAGCGCGGGCCGCACCGCCACGCCCTGGCGCGCGGCCCATTGGCTCAGCTCGCCGTGCGGTTGGGCCGGATCGTCGGCCAGCCACTTGTGGCCCTGCTCGGGCAGGTCGGCCAGCAGCATCTCGAGCACCATGTTCTGGCTCTTGCGCGCGCGCTCGCTCTGGGCCTGCACCTTCATGCCGGGCGCGACGCTGCGACAACAGCTGGGCGCGAGCGTGCGCTCGCCCTCGATTTCGACCACGCAGGCGCGGCAGTTGCCGTCGGGGCGCAGGCCCTCGCTGTAGCACAGGCGCGGGATCGCCACGCCATGGCGCTCTGCGGCCTGCAGGATGGACTCGCCCTCCAAGCCCTGCATGAGCTGGCCGTCCAGCGTGAAGGCCACGCTGGCCGGCGCCAGTGCCTGTTCGTCGGTCGGCGCCTGCTTCATGCGCTCTCTCCTGCGGGCTCGGCGCCCAGCTCGTGCGGGAAATACTGCTGCACGCAGCGTATCGGGTTGGGCGCAGCCTGGCCCAGGCCGCAGATCGAGGCGTCGGCCATGACCTGGCCCAGGTCGGCCAGCAGGGCCTGGTCCCAGACCGGTTCCTCCATGAGCTTCGCCGCCTTGGCCGTGCCCACGCGGCAGGGCGTGCACTGGCCGCAGCTCTCGTCGGCGAAGAAGCGCATGGTGTTGAGCGCGGCGTCTCGCGCGCGGTCGTGCTGGCTCAGCACGATGACGGCGGCCGAGCCTATGAAGCAGCCGTAGGGCTGCAGGGTGTCGAAGTCCAGCGGCAGGTCGGCCAGGCGCGCCGGCAGGATGCCGCCGCTCGCGCCGCCGGGCAGGTAGGCGTAGAGCTCGTGGCCCTCGGCCATGCCGCCGCAGTATTCGTCGACCAGCTCGCGCAGCGTGATGCCGGCCGGCGCGAGCTTGACGCCGGGCTGGCGCACGCGCCCGCTCACGCTGAAACTGCGCAGGCCCTTGCGGCCATGGCGGCCCTGGGCGGCGAACCACTGCGGGCCTTTCTCGACGATCTCGCGCACCCAGTAGAGCGTCTCGAAGTTGTGCTCCAGCGTGGGCCGGCCGAACAGGCCGACCTGGGCGATGTAGGGCGGGCGCATGCGCGGCTCGCCACGCTTGCCCTCGATGCTCTCTATCATGGCCGACTCTTCGCCGCAGATGTAGGCACCGGCGCCGCGGCGCAATTCGATGCGCGGCAGCGGGCAAGGCGGGTCGGCCTGCAGCGCGGCGATGGCCTGCTGCAGCAGGCGGCGCGCGTCGTGGTACTCGTCGCGCAGGTAGATGTAGACGGCCTCGGTGCCCACCACCTGGGCCGCGACCAGCATGCCCTCGAGGAAGCGGTGCGGGTCGCGCTCGAGGTAATGGCGGTCCTTGAAGGTGCCGGGCTCGCCCTCGTCGATGTTGACGGCCATCAGGCGCGGCGCGGGCTGCTCGCGCACGATGCGCCACTTGCGCCCGGCCGGAAAGCCCGCGCCGCCCAGGCCGCGCAGGCCCGAGTCCTCGAGCGCGCGCAGCACGGCCTCGGCCTCCTGCTCGCCATTGACCAGGGCCGCGGCCAGCGCGTAGCCGCCCGCCGCACGGTAGGCCGCGTAGCCCAGGGCCTCGGGCTCGGGCTGGACCGCAACGCCGGGCGGCGCGGCGCAGGCCTGGACCACGGCCTCGGGCGTGGCCGGCGCCACGGCCTGGTGGCCGGCCAGCACGGCCGGGGCCTGCTCGCAGCGGCCCACGCAGGGGGCGTGGACCACGCGCACCTCCGCACCCAGCAGGGCCGGCAGGCGCTCCAGCAGGCCGGCCGCGCCGGCCAGGCTGCAGGACAGGCCGTCGCAGACCCGCACCGTGAGGCGCGGCGGCTGGGCCTCGTCCTTGAGGATCTCGAAGTGGTGGTAGAAGCTCGCGACCTCGACCACCTCGGCCATGGACAGGCGCATCTCGGCCGCCAGCGCGACCAGGTGGCGCTCGAACAGGCCCTGCCAGGCGTCGTTGAGCACATGCAGGTGCTCGATCAGCAGGTCCCGTCTATGGCCGCCCGCCGGCGCTGCGCCTATCAGGGCACGCACCTCCTGCAGCGAGACTTCGTCGGGCTGGCGGCCCTTGAGGCGGCTCCTGGGCCGGCCGGGCTGGCGCGCGCGCTCGCGCATCTGTTCCAGCGTGGCCACGGCCACCGGCTGAGGGTCTGTGGGTTGGCCTGCGGTGTTCATCCTGCGACTATCCCGCCCTGGCCCGGCGCCGTCAAATTGAATCCACACATGGCCTGATTCAATCGATGAATGAAGCTCCCCCTTCAGACCACCAGGGCGCCGCTGCAGTGCGCGAGCTCCTCGTGCCAGGCCGCGTCGCGCGCCAGCGCCAGCGCCGCCTTCAGCACCGGCGTGGGCGGGGCCTGGCGCAGGGTGATGAAGCCTACCGGCGTGGCGACCTCGGGGCGCACCAGGGGCTGGGCGCTGAGACCGCCCGCCGCGCGCACCGCCGCCACCAAGGCGCCCGGCATCACGCTGCAGAGATCGCCGGCCTGCAGGCTCAGGCCCAGGGCCAGCGTGGAGTCGGTCTCCAGCGCCGGCTGCACGGCCACGCCGGCGCGCGCGAAGGCCGCGTCGACGATGTGGCGGTTGTGCATGTCGGGGGTCAGCAGGGCCAGCGGCAGGGCCGCGGCCTCGGCCCAGGACAGCGGCGGCCCCAGCGCGTCGCCCGCCGGGGCGCCCGGCGCGCTGCGGCGCACCAGGTAGTAATGCTCGCGGTACTGGGCCAGGGTGGCGAAGCCGCCGGCGCGCGGACCCACGCGCTCCATGAAGCCCAGGCCCAGGTCCAGGCCCAGCTGCTGCAGGCCGGACTCGATGTCCTGCGAGGCCATGGAGCGCAGCTCGGGCCGGATGCCCGGGTGCCGCTCGCGCAGCCGCGCCGCGAAGCGCGCGGCCACCGGCACGGCCGTGGGCACCACGCCCAGGCGCAGCCGGCCCTCGAGCTGGCCGGCGCGGCGCGCCAGCTCCTGCTGCAGCAGGGTGTGCTCGTGCAGCATGCGGCGCGCCGTGGCCAGCACCTGCTCGCCCTCGGGCGTGAGGCCGGCGTAGGCGCGGCCGCGCTGCACGATGGGCGTGCCGAACTCGCGCTCGAGCGCGCGCAGCGCGTTGGACAGGGCGGGCTGGGTGATATGGCAGGCCTGCGCGGCGCGGCCGAAATGCCGGTGCTCGTGCAGGGCGAGGAGGTAGCGCAGCGAGGCGAGCAGGTTCATGGCAGGCGCCAATATAAGGCAGGGCCGCGCTCCTGGGTCGTTGCCACTCGCCAGCCCTCACCCCTGCCCTCTCCCAGAGGGAGAGGGAGTGAAATCGCCGAACTCAGGCGCTGGCCAGGTCGAACAGACTGGTGGCTTCCAGGTCCAGCACCTCGGCGCCCTGCTGGTTGAACAGCTGCCAGCGCCAGCGCAGGATGCCCAGCTCGGGCTGGCTGCGCGAGCGCCGCGTCTCGATCACGGTGGCACGCAGCGCCAGCCGGTCGCCCGGGCGCACCGGGCTCGGCCATTTGACGTAGGCCAGGCCCGGCGAGGCGAAGGACTCCGAGCCCGCGAGGGCCGCGTCGGCCACCAGGCGCATGGCGATGCCACAGGTATGCCAGCCGCTGGCAATCAGGCCGCCGAAGCGGCCCCGGGCCGCGGCCTCGGGGTCGGTGTGGAACCACTGCGGGTCGTAGGCGCCGGCGAACTGCAGCAGTTCGGCCTGGCTGACCTCGTAGGGCCCGGCTTCTATCACCTGGCCGGGCTCGAACTGCGCGAAGCGCATGCTCAGTAGGTCTCGAGGTGCAGCCGGCCTTCGCGCTTGAGCGCGGCGCCCAGGCTCTCCCAGGCCAGGCCGGCCTGCTCGGCCACGTCGCGCAGGGCCAGCACCACGCCCTCCTCCATGCTCTTCAAGCCGCAGACGTAGATGAAGGTGTTGCCGTCCTTGAGCAGGGCGAGCAGGTCGGCCGCGCGCTCGCGCAGCAGGTCCTGCACGTAGCGCTTGGGCTCGCCCGGCGTGCGCGAGAAGGCGAAGTTGATGTCGATGAAGTCCTTGGGCAGGTTCTGCAGCGGGCCGAAGTAAGGCAGCTCCTCCTTGGTGCGGGCGCCGAAGAACAGCATCAGCTTGCCGCCCTCGAACTTGCCCGAGGCGCGCAGGCGCCGCCGCCACTCGGTCATGGCACGCATGGGCGCGCTACCGGTGCCGGTGCAGATCATGACGATGTTGCTGCGCGGGTGGTTGGGCATCAGGAAGGAGCTGCCGAAGGGGCCGATCACCTGCACCTGGTCGCCGACCTTGAGGTCGCACATGTAGTTGGAGCCGACGCCGCGCACCGGATTGCCCTGGTGGTCTTCGAGCACGCGCTTGATGGTCAGCGAGACGTTGTTGTAGCCGGGGCGCTCGCCGTTGCGCGGGCTGGCCACCGAGTACTGGCGCGCGTAATGCGGCTTGCCACTGGCGTCGGTGCCGGGCGGCAGGATGCCGATCGACTGGCCCTCCAGCACCGGGAAGGGCATGGCGCCGAAGTCGAGCACGATGTGGTGCGTGTCGTACTCCTTGCCGACCTCGGTGACGCGGAAGTTGCCGACCACGGTGGCCGTGGTGGGGCCGGTCTTGGGGCCGTAGAGGTTGGTGTAGGCATGGGCGGCCGACCAGGGCGGCAGGGTCGCGCCCCAGGCCGAGGAGACGAAGGGCGTCTCGCCAGCCTCGAGCTGGGTCGGCGGCACGGCGGGCGGCGCGGGCTGGGCGGATTCCAGCTCGGCGCCCTCGGGCAGCGGCAGCTCGGGCGGCAGCTCGTCCCAGCCCAGCTGCTCGGTGATGCTGTAGGCCTTGAGCTTGAGCACCGTGCGCCAGTTGTCGATGGAGCCGGTCGGACAGGGCGAGATGCAGTCCATGCAGAGGTTGCACTTCTCGGCGTCGACCACGTAGTTGCGCGAGTCGTGCGTGATCGCGTCGACGGGACAGATCGATTCGCAGGTGTTGCAGCGTATGCAGATCTCGGGATCGATCAGGTGCTGCTTGATCACAGCGGCGTCGGTGGCCATGTCCATGGCGGTCTCCGGGGAAATTTGCGGCGGTCAGTATGCATCAGGGCCACGCGGGGCGCACCCCGGGTGGCCCTGATGTCTTCATGCCATCAGTTGAAACGGACGTACTCGAAATCGACCGGCTGGCGGTTGATGCCCATGACCGGCGGAGCAATCCAGTTGGCGAACTTGCCGGGCTCGACCACGCGGCCCATCAGCGAGGCCACGTAGGCGCGGTCTTCGTCGGTGGGCAGCCACTCTTCGACCTTCTGGTTCCACTCGTGGTCGGACACCACGCGGCCATCGGGCGATATCTTGACGCCCGACAGCGCGCCGATGTTGCGGTGGAAGGCCTTGTGCGGCACGGTCAGTTTGAACGGGATGCCGGACTTCTCGATGATGCGGTTCCAGCGCTCGACGCCGCCGACCGAATCCTTGATGTAGTCGTCGCGCAGCACCTCGTTGAGCGCGTTGAGCATGGGCACTTCCTTCTCGAGCAGCTTGCCGTCGACCACGTTCAGCACCTTGTAGGTCTGGCCCTTGAGCAGGTGGTCGTCGTTGCGCTTGCCCTCCTCGTAGCGGCCCTTGAGGCCCGAGCTGTAGAAGGTGGCGGCGTTGCTCGACTCGTCGGCGCCGAACAGGTCGATGGTCACGCTGAAGTGGAAGTTCAGGTAGCGCTGGATGGTCGGCAGGTCGATCACGCCGGCCGCGCGCAGCTTGCCCGCGTCGTCGGTCTTGAGCTGGTTCATCGCGTCGCAGGTGCGCTGGATCACGCGGCCCACGCCGGACTCGCCGACGAACATGTGGTGCGCCTCCTCGGTCAGCATGAACTTGGTGGTGCGCGCCAGCGGGTCGAAGCTCGACTCAGCCAGGGCGCAGAGCTGGAACTTGCCGTCGCGGTCGGTGAAGTAGGTGAACATGAAGAAGCTCAGCCAGTCGGGCGTCTTCTCGTTGAAGGCCTGCAGGATGCGCGGGTTGTCGGCGTTGCCCGAGCGGCGCTCGAGCAGGGCCTCGGCCTCCTCGCGGCCGTCGCGGCCGAAGTAGCGGTGCAGCAGGTAGACCATGGCCCAGAGGTGGCGGCCTTCCTCGACGTTGACCTGAAACAGGTTGCGCAGGTCGTACTGGCTGGGGCAGGTCAGGCCCAGGTGGCGCTGCTGCTCGACCGAGGCCGGCTCGGTGTCGCCCTGGGTCACGATGATGCGGCGCAGGTTGGCGCGGTGCTCGCCGGGCACGTCCTGCCAGGCGGCCTCGCCCAGGTGGTCGCCGAAATGGATCTTGCGGTCCTGCTCGGCCGGGTTCAGGAAGATGCCCCAGCGGTAGTCGGGCATCTTGACATGGCCGAACTGGGCCCAGCCCTGCGGGTCCACGCTGATCGCGGTGCGCAGGTAGACGTCGAAGTTCTGCGAGCCCTCGGGGCCCATGTCGTCCCACCAGTTGATGAAGTTGGGCTGCCACTGCTCGAGCGCGCGCTGCAGCGTGCGGTCTTCGGACAGGTTGACGTTGTTGGGGATCTTGTCGCTGTAGTTGATGCCGGACATGTGTTTCTCCTGGATCGAATGGGGCTCGGTTCTGGGACGGCGGGATATCAGACGCGGTTCAGGTCGAAGGCGGCCTTCTCGCCCTTGCCGTAGACCTTGAGCGCACCCTTCTCGCCGACGGCGTTCGGGCGGTTGAAGATCCAGTTCTGCCAGGCGGACAGGCGGCCGAAGATGCGCGTGAACATGTTCTCCTGCTGGGCGAAGCGCAGGTTGGCCTCCAGGCCGGTCAGCGCGTCGGGCGACATGGCAGCACGCTCTTCCAGCGCGATGCGGATCTCGTCGGCCCAGTCGATGTCGTCGGGCGCGGCCGTGACCAGGCCCAGGGCCAGGGCGGCGTCGGCGTCCAGGGCCTTGCCGATGGCGCGACGCGCGGCGTCCATGGCCGGCGCCTCCTCGTAGAAGCGGCGCGCCAGGCGCGACTGGTCGTTGACCATGGGGAAGAAGCCGAAGTTGAACTCGTCCAGCTGCAGCTTGGGCGCCTTGTCGGCGTCGTCCGGCAGGGCCAGCATGTAGCTGCGGTCGGCGCAGAAGGCCAGCTCGGCCAGGGTGCCGACGAAGCAGGAGCCGGGCTCGACCAGGGCGAACAGGCTGCGCGAGGACACGTCCAGGCGCGCCAGCGTGCGGCGCAGCATGCCCAGGGTTTCGCGCACGAACCAGTGGTCCTTGTGGGCCAGCAGGGTGGCGTCGGCGGCCAGCACGGCGGCGGCGTCACCCTCGGTCTTGAGCAGCCAGGTGCCGATGTCGAGCTCGTTGGTGCGCATGTTCAGGATGGCATCGTCGAGCTCGCGCGCCATCTGCAGCGGCCACCAGCTCGCGCCGGCCGCCTCGATGGCGGCGATGTCGGCCGGCTGGGCGCCCTGCGGGGCCTTGACGGTGAAGGTGGCGTTGCGCTTGGCGCGGTCTATGCTCACCGTGACGTATTGGTAGCTGATGCCGTCGGCCGCGTCGACGCGCTGCAGCGGCGTCAGCGCCACGCCCTTGCCATCGGCCGGGCGGTGGCTCTTGGCGCCCAGCTGGGCGGCGCGCTCCTGCACCACGGCGGCGAACTGCTGGGGCTTGGCGATCGCGTCGACCAGGCGCCAGTCCACGGCCTTCTGGCCGCGCACGCCCTCGGAGGTAGTGCAGAAGATGTCGGCCAGGTCATGGCGCACATGGCGCTTGTCGGTCACGCGGGTCAGGCCGCCGGTGCCGGGCAGCACGCCCAGCAGCGGCACCTCGGGCAGCGAGACGGCCGAGCTGCGGTCGTCCACCAGCACGATGTCGTCGCAGGCCAGGGCCAGCTCGTAGCCGCCGCCGGCGCAGGCGCCGTTGAGCGCGGCGACGAACTTCAGGCCCGAATGCTGGCTGGAGTCCTCGATGCCGTTGCGGGTTTCGTTGGTGAACTTGCAGAAGTTCACCTTCCAGGCGTGGCTGGACAGGCCCAGCATGAAGATGTTGGCGCCCGAGCAGAACACGCGGTCCTTCAGGCTGGTGACGACCACGGTGCGCACCTCGGGGTGCTCGAAGCGGATGCGCTGCAGCGCGTCGTGCAGCTCGATGTCCACGCCCAGGTCGTAGGAATTGAGCTTGAGCTTGTAGCCGGGGCGGATGCCGGCGTCCTCGTCGATGGCGATGGCCAGGGTCGCGACCGCGCCGTCGAAGCTGAGCTTCCAGTGGCGGTATTGCGAGGGGTCGGTGCGGTAGTCGACGGTGGTGGCTTGGGTCATGGTCGCATCCTTCATCAGGGCAAGAGGTTGGCTGGGCAATCCGGTTCCGCCGGCATGAAAAATCGTTCAGCGCCGCGGATGTGATGAAGAATAGTGCACGAACCGCAGGATGTCAATGCACTTTTATGCATGTCATCCAAGTTTTTTTCAGACCGGCAGGCCCAGCACGCCCCGCACCTGCTCGCGCAGGGCCTTGAAACCGTCTTCCAAGCCGTAGGCGCTGGTGTTGAAGCTCATGTCCGCCTTGGAATAGAAGGCCGAGCGCCCGGTCAGGATGCGCTTGAGGTCCTCCATCGCCTCCTTGCTCGCCGCCATGGGGCGCATGTCGCCCTGGGCCGCCACGCGCCCCATGTGGTCGACGGGGTCGGCCTGCAGCCAGATGGTGTAGCAGTGCGAGAGCATGAGGTTGAAGTTGGCCGCGTCCGCCACCAGGCCGCCCGGCGTGGCGATCACCACCTCGGGGTAGATCTGTATCGCCTCCTCGAGCGCGCGGCGCTCGTAGCGGCGGTAGGCATTGGTGCCGTAGAGGTTGTGGATCTCGCTGATGCTGCAGCCGGCGAACTGCTCGATCTCGCGGCTCAGCTCGATGAAGGTGTAGCCCAGGTCCTCGGCCAGGCGCCGGCCCAGCGTGGACTTGCCGGCGCCGCGCAGGCCGATCAGCGCGATGCGCGCCGTGCGGCCCTGCTCGGCCGTGCCCTGGCCGTCGAACAGCGTGCCCAGGGCGATGCGCGCGCGGCGCAGATCGGCCTCGTTGCGGCGCTCCAGCAGCTCGCGGATCAGCAGCCACTCGGGCGAGGTGGTGGTGACGTCGCCCAGCAGCTCGCTCAGCGAGCAGTGCAGGGCCTGGGCCACCTGCAGCAGCACCAGGATGGAGGCATTGCCCGTGCCGTACTCGAGGTTGGCCAGGTGGCGCTCGGACACGTCGGCCGCCAGCGCCACCGCCTTGCGCGTCATGCCGCGGCGCGAGCGCAGTGTGCGCACGCGCTCGCCCAGCGCCAGCAGGAAGGGGTGGCGCGCCTCGCTGTCGGCCTCAGCCGCGCGCTCCGACACCAGCGCCTCGTCCGGCTCACCGCCCATGCTCGATCGGGTACCCATGATTTGAAACTCCATCTGCCCCCGGGAAAACCCGGAGCGGGCTCACAAAACCTTGACATGCACTTTACTGCACACTATCGTGACAAGCACAATAGTGCATTTATACAGGCAAGTCCAGCCCCGCCCCCAAGCACTGTCCAGTTTTTCTGCCCCAGATCCGCCACCGGAGACACCCCATGTCCGCCCTGCCCCCGCCGCCGCCCGCCCAATTCAACTTCGCCCAGCACCTGATCGAGCGCAATGCTGGCCGGGGGGCCAAGGCCGCCTTCGTCGACGACCTGGGCACGCTCAGCTACACCCAGCTCGAGGACCGCGTGCGCCACCTCGCCGCCGGCCTGCGCGCGCTCGGCATACGCCGCGAAG
Source organism: Ramlibacter sp. 2FC (assembly GCF_005503345.1). NCBI lineage: Bacteria > Pseudomonadati > Pseudomonadota > Betaproteobacteria > Burkholderiales > Comamonadaceae > Ramlibacter > Ramlibacter sp. 2FC. Next base: position 26,093 of record NZ_SCMM01000043.1, on the reverse strand, counting down.
AGCGCGTGCTGCTGCTGATGCAGGACTGCAACGACTGGCCGGTGAGCTTCCTGGGCGCGATCTACGCCGGCCTCGTCCCGGTGGCCGTCAACACCCTGCTCACCGCCGACGACTACGCCTACATGCTCGAGCATTCGCGCGCGCAGGCCGTGCTGGTGTCGGGCGCGCTGCTGCCGGTGCTGACCTCGGCCATGGTCAAGTCCGACCACGAGGTACAGAAGATCATCGTGTCGCGGCCCATCGCGCCGCTGCACCCGGCCGAAATCGAGTTCGAGACCTTCCTCGCCGCCTACCCGGCCATGACACGCCCGGCCGCGACCAGCGCCGACGACGCCGCCTTCTGGCTCTATTCCTCCGGCTCCACCGGCCGGCCCAAGGGCACGGTGCACTCGCACGCCAACCCGTACTGGACCGCCGAACTCTACGGCAGCGGCCTGCTGCAGCTGCGCGAGGACGACGTCTGCTTCTCCGCGGCCAAGCTGTTCTTCGCCTACGGGCTGGGCAACGCGCTGAGCTTCCCCATGAGCGTGGGCGCCACCACCATCCTGATGGCCGAGCGGCCCACGCCCGACGCCACCTTCAAGCGCCTGCTGGGCCAGGTCGGCGGGGTGAAACCCACCGTGTTCTACGGCGCGCCCACCGGCTTCGCCGGCATGCTGGCCCACCCCCAGCTGCCGGCGCGCGATGCCGTCGCGCTGCGCCTGGTCTCGTCGGCCGGCGAGGCCCTGCCGGCCGAGCTCGGCGAGCGCTTCAAGCGGCATTTCGGGGTCGACATCGTCGACGGCATAGGCTCGACCGAGATGCTGCACATCTTCCTCAGCAACCGCCCGGACAAGGTGCGCTACGGCACCACCGGCTGGCCGGTGCCGGGCTACGAAATCGAGCTGCGCGGCGAGGAAGGCGGCCCGGTGCCCGACGGCGAGCCCGGCGACCTCTACATCCACGGCCCCTCGGCCGCGATGATGTACTGGGGCAACCGCGAGAAGACGCGCGACACCTTCCAGGGCGGCTGGACCAAGAGCGGCGACAAGTACGTGCGCAACGCCGACGGCACCTACACCTACAGCGGCCGCAGCGACGACATGCTGAAAGTGAGCGGCATCTACGTCTCGCCCTTCGAGGTCGAGGCCACCCTGGTGCAGCACCCGGCCGTGCTCGAGTGCGCGGTGATCGGCAAGCAGGACGCCGACGGCCTGGTCAAGACCAAGGCCTTCATCGTGCTCAAGGCCGGCCAGCAGCTGACCGAGGAAGAGATCAAGGCCTTCGTGAAGGAGCGCCTGGCGCCCTACAAGTACCCGCGCTTCATCGAGTTCGTAGCCGAGCTGCCGAAGACGGCGACGGGGAAGATTCAGCGCTTTCGCTTGCGCGAGAAGGAAGCGGCGGGCGGGTGAGACGGCTGCGCGGGCTGCGCCACCACACCTAAATCACGGTAACGTGCAATTGGCAGGCCGCGTCCCCCCTCAGCATGCAGGTGGGCTCCGTGATGGCGACCTGCTCTCCATAGTACTTGGCGATCCCCCTGATGATCCCCTTCGCCAGGGTGCACATCTTCCGGGGTGATGTGTAGGTGACGACCACCTCGTGGGATCCAGCCCATCGACACATCAGCTTCGGCGGATTGGTATTCGTCCCCGCATGGCGAAGCACCTCATGGATGGCCTCCTCCGTGTTGGCGATCATGTCGAGGGTCTTCCAGCCTGGCCTGATGAACGTCGGGACCATGCTGATCAGATCCGGCACGATGAATTCGCCCATGGCCTCCAAGATCACGGGAATGGGGTCTCCCGTTCTGGCCGATACGGCGGAGAGGAGCGCAGCGATCTCTTGGTCCGGGTAGTCGGCCACGGGCACATACAGCCTGGGCCGAACCTCTGCCGAACGCACGATCTCCGGCCAAGCTTGCTCCCCCAGCCTGGCTTCGACGAACTTCCGGATTTCTATAGGGAAGATACCGTTCATGAGCCCCCCTTACGTCGCGATGTTCTTGTCGCTGCGGATGGTTGCATTATCCACCCGTCTTTCCGGCCATGCGAGCAGGCAAGGGTCCTTCGTCAAGGAGCGCCTGGCGCCCTACAAGTACCCGCGCTTCATCGAGTTCGTCGCCGAGCTGCCCAAGACCGCGACGGGGAAGATCCAGCGCTTCCGGCTGCGGGAGAGGGAAGCGGCGGGCCGCTGAGCCCGCTGCGCGAGCCGACACGCAAACGCGGCCACCCGGGCGGGCGCCTTGTCAGCCGTTTGGTGATGCCTAGCGCTCCATGGATCGCTTGGGCGCCATGCCCCCCTGAAGCGCGCGCTTACTTCTTTGGCAGATGGATGACCTGGCCATTGGCAGCGGCAGGCGCAGGCGCGGTGCCGATCTTGCGCAGGAAAACGGGCGCCACGTTCCACTGCTGCCCGTTCTCGGTGATGACAGTCACCGACTTGCGGTTGTACTTGGCAATGATGCCAAAGAGAACGGGGTGACCTTGCGGCTGGAACGACACGCGCTCGCCGATGCTGAACTCGAGCATGGAAGCGTGCGCACGCATTTGCTGCAGGAACTTGAGGCGCGCAACGATCCGGTTGTTCAGATCGATCAGCTCAGCCTCGGTCAGTTTGTCGATGTCGATGGCCACGGCGGTTTGCTCCTGTTTGCCCGAGTATCCGTCACCAGCTACCGGCCGCCTCGCGCTGCGGATGGTGCCCAGCGTTGGACATGAGCGGCGGCGCTGGCGCAGCCTGAGGCTGTCCACTCGACGGAGGGGTTGGCCCCCATGGACGTAGATGGGCACGGGATTTCATACGGCCTCCGCGTGGAGGCGCACGCCAAGCGCTCGCGCCACCTTCAGCACAGTCGCGAAGCTCGGATTGCCGGTTTCACTGAGCGCCTTGTACAAGCTCTCGCGGCTCAGCCCCGCATCGCGGGCTACCTGCGACATGCCCTTGGCGCGAGCGATGTCGCCCAGTGCACGGGCAATGCCCGCTGCATCATCGGGGGCCTCGGCGAGCCAGGCATCGAGATAGGCCGCCATCTCTTCGGGCGTGCGCAGTTGCTCCGCCACGTCGTAGGGCACGGTCTTGGTCTTGGCGGGTACCTTGGCAGTGGATGATTTGGGCATTTCGGGGTACTCCTACAGGTTCCTCGCGAGTGCGATGGCCGCCTTGATGTCTTGCTGCTGCGTGGACTTGTCACCACCCGCGAGAAGGACGACGATCTCACCGGCTCTTTCGGCGCAGTACACGCGGTAGCCTGGACCGAAATCGATCTTCAGCTCCGACACACCGTCCGTCAGCTGGCGATGCTGCCCAGGGTTGCCGTGGACCAGCCGATCCACCCGCACCTGAATCCGAGCGCGAGCTGCGCGATCTTTGAGGGCGTTGATCCAATCTCGATAGACCTCGGTCATCTGCACACGCATGCGCGAATCGTATCCCATGGGATACATCTGTCAAGTGCCCCAGGCTGCCGCTTGTATCAAATGGCTCATGGGCGCCGTGGATTCCACGTCCACACGGGCCGCCGCAAAGCCCATTGAAGATGCCGGACACACGTACAGGCGACTCCCAACGAGCCCCCCCTATCGGTCAGTTTCTTGCCGTTGTGAGGAGTCCATATATGAGGGTCAGGCGCCGCCTTCGATGAACTCGACATTGGCAATCCAGCTCTTCTTGCGCCGCGAGAGGCGAGCCTTTTCGTCCTCTGCCTCGAAGGATGCCGGCGCATGCTTTAGAAGCGATTGGTCAACGCCTTCGAACGCGTTGACACTGACTACTGCGTAGGTCTGACCGTCAATCGCACTGCTGACGACCGGCGCGATGCCACACCTGGCGCAGACATGGAACTGGGCTGTCTTCGTGCCAAAGCGGTACTTCGATACGAGCGAAGGATCAGCTACGGTGACTTTGAGCGAACCTGTATTGCAGGACGTCCATACGCCGCCATGCTTCGTACAAAACGAGCAGTCGCAGGCTCGGGCTGGTATTTCTTTCGGCCCAGGCTCCCATAAGAGCTTGAATGAAATGTTCCCGCAGTGGCATCGGCCATTGATAAGCATGGTGGCTCCTGGCTTTGGCGGCGCCTGACGTTGAGGTAACCTGCAACCGCGCGAGGCGGCCCGTTCGAATTGCGCCCCGCTTACGGTTGTAAGGTTGACCGTAATGTTAGGCAACGCCGAAAGGCCAATCATTTAAAAAATTAGTAAAGTCACGAACGCTGTTTGTGAACACTCCGGAGCAAATTTGCGAAAGGTCGTTTTTCGCAAGGCCGCGGGTCTCCCAGCATCGCCCGGCTTGCGTTACCCAAAAATAGCTTTGAATAGTGGTCGAATCAGGTGCAATCTTGGCGTACCGGTTGGCAAGCTCAGCAGGCTTTACGACTACGAAATCGTACTTGCGAGAATTGAACTCGCAAAGCACGAGAACCCAAAAGTCGGCTGTAGACGACGAGAGCTTTTTTTGGTCGAATTTCCACCAGCCACCGGACTTAATTTCCGCTGTTGCCCGAGATTCTTTTCCCGTCGCCAAGTGGTCTTTCGAGAACTTGACCTGAAGAGATGCGACTTTCTTCTGTTTCTTGTCGGTAACAAGTAGATCGATGCCATCGTCTTTTGATGGAATCCATACCCGCATGTCGGGAAATTGAGCTTCAATTTCGCTTCCAACAAGGTATTCACCGGCATGGACGGTAAATATTGGGCGCATGAGTAATTACCTAGGGAGGCGCTGATTAATTCGGCTCGACATCCTTTGGCCTCAATGAAATCAATGAGTTATGAAGGATAAGGTGCTTAAAAAGTGAATTAATCAGCGCTTCCCTAGACGTTAAAGCTGAGCCGCGAGCAGAGGCTTGCCGACGCGAGTCGGTTCGAGCGTTAGGGCGCACGGTGCCTCGCGTACTGTTTGAAGTTGGGAAAAATCTCAAAGTAGGACGTCGGCATGAATCCGGAGAATTCGCCGAATTTTGACGCGCGCTTGAGTCGCTCATAAGCGCGTTTCGCCGCCAAAGCTGAGACTCGACTCTTGGCGAGAGTGTCTGCCGTGCTGTTTGCCGCTTGAAGAATTCCGGCGACATAGTCCGGTAGCAGCAACAAGGGCTCCTGAGCCTCTGTGGCCAGAGCAACTGTCTTGACTTGGCGTACGACACCCAACGAGTTCAGTTTGGGTTGGTGCTCGTTCATTGCCTGCCAAATCGCCGCAAATGCTTCGCGGTTGTCTTCGCCATGAATCTCGTTATCGAGGATCACGCTTTCCGAAACATTGAGCCGTCCAAGGCGATCCCGAATCATGGGCATTGTTCCAACGCCTATGGAGTGCCCCAGTGCAAAAGTAGCAGCTTGGCTGAAGAGAAGGAATTTGATTAAGGTCGCCGCCTTAAGGAAGCGCTGATTAATTCACTTTTTAAGCACCTTATCCTTCATAACTCATTGATTTCATTGAGGCCAAAGGATGTCGAGCCGAATTAATCAGCGCCTCCTTAAGGAAAGAGATCGATCCGGCACCGAGCGACGCGGTTCTCGCGTGTACGTCTCGCGCGTCCTCCCAGAACATCCGCCAACTGTCAGTAGTCTTGTCAAATGAGGCCGCACAAACCGAGAGCGACTCCTTCAGCATCAAGCCGACCATCCAGCCAACATCATGGTCATCAGCGTCTCGCCATTTCGGAAAGGACGTTGGAATGGCGGACCGAACGCTCTTCACCGTCCCAGATGGCAAGCACACACAGCCTACGGAGATCTTGCCTGCGTTGGTAGACCCCTCCGTAAGCTGCCCAGCTATGTCCGCAAGCGATGTCACTGCGACCATTGGTGCGCCCTAACGGAATTCAGCGGGCGCCGTAGGCGGTCCGCTGGCATGACCTGATATGCCGGCGCATTCGATCACTTTCCAGCCACAGCCAACAAGGCCTTCGGGTTCGTGCGCGCAATTGTGAGCAGCGTGCGTGCTGCGCCACTAGGCTGTTTGCGGCCTTGCTCCCAGCCTTGGAGGGTGCGAACTGACACGCCCAGCAGTGCAGCAAACTGAGACTGCGACAAGCCCGTACGTTCCCGCGCTTCCACTGCGGGAGAAGAAACGACTTGCGTCTTTCCCGCCTTCATCTGCCGCACAGACTCGAGCAATTCGGCAGCCAGGTCACGCTTGGCCTCGTACGCGCGCAGCTGCGTATCCGTGAGGGGTTTAACTTTCGAGGACACGGCGAATCTCCTTAAGCTTTGCGCCCGTGATGTTGTCCGTTTTCGACTTCGCGTACAGAGTGAGAAGCACGACTTCCTCCTCGGCTATGCGTGTGAAGTAAATAACGCGAACACCACCGGACTTGCCAGAACCAGCCCGACGCCAACGGACCTTTCGAATGCCGCCAGACTCAGGCACAACGTCTCCGGCGTCGGGACTCTCGGCAATGTACGCCGCGAACTCACCTCGCTCTTCCTCGGTCCAGTAGTATGGCCATTGCTTCTGAAACAAGAGAGTCTCGACAACCGTGAGCATTTTCGCCACTATACGCCTAAGGCGCATAGATGTCTAGCGCACACCCGCGCATGAGGCATAACTTGGATTGTCCAAGTTATGCCGCGCCGGCCCCAGGCCGTTCAGCGCGGCGGAGTCGGCGCCAAGCGCCGACCGCCACAGCATGAGCCCCCGCCGGGCACCGCCTGCCGCGGCGCGGGGTGCGCGCCCTCAGGTGTCCTTCGAAATCTTGATCGAAGGGAACTTGGACGAGAAGTCCTTGGCCTTGGCCGCGATCTTGATCGCCACCTGGCGCGCCACGGCCTTGTAGATGCCGGCCACCTCGCCGTCCGGGTCGGCCACCACGGTGGGCCGGCCAGCGTCGGCCTGCTCGCGGATCTGCATGGTCAGCGGCAGCGCACCCAGGTAGTCCATGCCGTACTCGGCCGCCATCTTCTGGCCGCCGCCCTGGCCGAAGATGTGCTCCACATGGCCGCAGTTGGAGCAGACATGCACGGCCATGTTCTCAACGATGCCGAGGATGGGCACGCCCACCTTCTCGAACATCTTGATGCCCTTCTTGGCGTCGATCAGCGCGATGTCCTGCGGCGTGGTGACGATCACGGCGCCGGTCATGGGCACGCGCTGGCTCAGGGAGAGCTGGATGTCGCCGGTGCCGGGCGGCAGGTCGACGATCAGGTAGTCGAGGTCCTTCCAGTTGGTCTGGCGCAGCAGCTGCTCCAGCGCCTGGGTGGCCATGGGGCCACGCCAGATCATGGCCTGGTCCGCGTCCACCAGGAAGCCGATCGACATGACCTGCACGCCGTAGTTCTCCAGCGGCTCCATGGTCTGGCCGTCGGTGCTCTCGGGGCGGCCGGCGATGCCCATCATCATGGGCTGGCTGGGGCCGTAGATGTCGGCGTCGAGCAGGCCGACCTGGGCGCCCTCGGCGGCCAGGGCCAGGGCCAGGTTGACGGCCGTGGTGCTCTTGCCCACGCCGCCCTTGCCCGAGGCCACGGCGACGATGTTCTTGACCTGGGGCAGCAGGGCCACGCCGCGCTGGGCCGCGTGGGCGATGATCTTGCTGGTGACGTTGGCCGAGACGTTGGCCACGCCGGGCACGGCCCGGGCGGCAGCGATCAGGGCCTGGCGCAGCGCCGGGATCTGGCTCTTGGCCGGGTAGCCGAGCTCGACGTCGAAGGAGACGTCGCCGCCCTGGACCAGGAGGTTCCTGAGCGCCTTGGTGGAGACGAAATCCTTGCCGGTGTTGGGGTCGATGACGGCGGCCAGCGCCTGGGTGAGTTGTTCGGGGGTGGGCATGGTGCTACTTTCTGTCCTGCCGCGCAGTGTAGCGACAACTCTTAAAATCGCGGATTCCCCCAGAAAAAGCCCATCATGTCCGCCACGCCCGCCCCGCGCCAGCTTTTCGTCACCACGGCCCTGCCGTACGCCAACGGCAACTTCCACATCGGCCACATCATGGAATACATCCAGGCCGACATCTGGGTGCGGTTCCAGCGCATGCAGGGGCATCAGGTGCATTTCGTGGGCGCCGACGACGCGCACGGCGCGCCCATCATGATCGCGGCCGAGAAGGCCGGCAAGACGCCGCAGCAGTTCGTGGGCGAGATCTCGGCCGGCCGCAAGCCCTACCTGGACGGCTTCCACGTCGCCTTCGACAACTGGAGCTCGACCGACAGCCCCGAGAACCACGAGCTGGCCCAGCAGATCTACCGCGACCTCAAGGCCGCGGGCCTGATCACCACGCGCACCATAGAGCAGTTCTTCGACCCCGAGAAGTCCATGTTCCTGCCCGACCGCTTCATCAAGGGCGAATGCCCCAAATGCGGCGCCAAGGACCAGTACGGCGACAGCTGCGAGGTCTGCGGCGCGGTCTACGCGCCGACCGAGCTCAAGAACCCCTACTCGGCCCTGTCGGGCGCGACGCCGGTGCGCAAGACCTCCGAGCACTTCTTCTTCCAGCTGTCCGACCCGCGCTGCGTGGCCTTCCTGCAGCAGTGGACGCAGGACGGCAAGCTCCAGCCGGAAGTGGCCAACAAGATCCGCGAGTGGTTCACGAAGGACGAGGACGGCCAGGGACAGGGACTGTCGGACTGGGACATCTCGCGCGACGCGCCCTACTTCGGCATCGAAATCCCCGACGCGCCGGGCAAATTCTTCTATGTCTGGCTGGACGCGCCGGTCGGCTACCTGGCCTCGCTGAAGAACTACTTCGGCAGGATAGGCAAGGACTACGAGGCCTTCATGGCCGACCCGCAGGTCGAGCAGTACCACTTCATCGGCAAGGACATCACCTACTTCCACACCCTGTTCTGGCCGGCCATGCTGCACTTCAGCGGCCGCAAGACGCCGACCAACGTGTTCGTGCACGGCTTCATCACCGTCAGCGGCGAGAAGATGAGCAAGAGCCGCGGCACCGGCATAGACCCGCTGAAGTACCTGGCCCTGGGCATGAACCCCGAGTGGCTGCGCTACTACATCGCGGCCAAGCTCAACAGCCGGGTGGAGGACGTGGACTTCAACCCCGAGGACTTCGTCGCCCGCGTCAACAGCGACCTGGTGGGAAAGTACATCAACATCGCCTCGCGCGCCGCCGGCTTCATCGCCAAGCGCTTCGGCGGCCAGCTGGGCGAGATCTCGGCCGACGGCGACGCCCTGCTGGAGCACCTGCGCCAGGCCTTCCCCGCGATCGCCGAGCTCTACGCCGAGCGCGAGTACGGCAAGGCGCTGCGCGAGACCATGCTGCTGGCCGACCGCGTGAACGAGTACGTGGACCAGAACAAGCCCTGGGAGCTGGCCAAGCAGGCCGGCATGGACACGCGCCTGCACGACGTCTGCAGCACCTGCATCGAGGCCTTCCGCCTGCTCAGCATCCTGCTCAAGCCGGTGCTGCCGGCCCTGGCGGCGCAGGTCGAGGCCTTCCTCAAGGTGGGCCCGCTCGCCTTCGCCGACGGCGAGCAGGCCCTGGGCAAGGGCCATGCGATCGGCGCCTACCAGCACCTGATGCAGCGCGTGGACGCCAAGCTGCTGGACGCGCTGTTCGAGCCGCCGGCCGCGGCCGAGCCCGAGCAGGCCCCGCCGGGCGGCGAGGAACTGGCCGAGACCATCTCCATAGACGACTTCGCCAAGGTGGACCTGCGCATCGCCCAGATCGTCAACTGCGAACCGGTCGAGGGATCGACCAAGCTGCTGCGCCTGACCCTGGACATGGGCGAGGGGCGCACGCGCAACGTGTTCAGCGGCATCGCCAGCGCCTACCAGCCGGCGGACCTGGTGGGCAAGCTGACGGTGATGGTGGCCAACCTGGCGCCGCGCAAGATGAAGTTCGGTGTCAGCGAAGGCATGGTGCTGGCCGCCAGCCACGGCGACGAGAAGGCCAACCCCGGCCTCTACGTGCTCGAGCCCTGGCCCGGCGCCCAGCCCGGCATGCGGGTGCGCTGAGCCCCTGAACATCACGCCCGGCATGTTCGCCTTGATCCGCGGCTGGACCGACGTGGACCGCAGCACGCGGGCCAACGTGCGGCTGGGCGCGGTACTGGCCTTCGTGGCCGGCGCGGCCAACGCCGGCGGCTTCCTGGCCGTGGGCCAGTACACCTCGCACATGACCGGCATGCTGTCCTCGGTGGCCGACCACCTGGTGCTGGGCCATCTGGCGCTGGCCCTGGCCGGCCTGGCCTCGCTGGCGGCCTTCCTGCTGGGCGCCATGACCACGGCCGTGATGGTCAACTGGGGCCTGCGCCGCCAGCTGCGCAGCGCCTACGGCCTGCCGCTGCTGGCCGAGTCGGCGGCGCTGCTGGTGTTCGGCCTGTTCGGCGCGGCCATCAACCTGTTCGCCCCGCTGTTCGTGCCGCTGACCGTGGTGCTGCTGTGCTTCATCATGGGGCTGCAGAACGCGGTCATCACCAAGATATCCAAGGCCGAGATCCGCACCACCCATGTCACGGGCCTGGTGACCGACCTGGGCATAGAGCTGGGCAAGCTGTTCTACGTCAACCGCCACCCCGGCCGCGCACCGGTGCTGGCCAACCGCGACCGCCTGCGCATCCAGGGCCTGCTGATCGGCTGCTTCTTCGCCGGCGGCGTGGCCGGCGCGCTGGGCTTCAAGTCCGTGGGCTACGCGAGCACGGTGCCACTGGCGCTGATGCTGAGCCTGCTGACCCTGCGCCCCCTGCTCGACGACCTGCGGCGCGCGGGCTGGTAGGCCGGCTGGCGGGGGCTTGCCTGCGGGCATGATCCCTGCAACAGTCGCGGGCATGTCCGACACCGCCCCGCTCGCCCGTTTCCGCCCCCACCTGCTCGACGCCCTGCGCCATTACGACAGGTCGCGCTTCGCCGGGGACCTGGGGGCCGGCCTCACGGTGGGCGTGGTCGCGCTGCCGCTGGCCATGGCGTTTGCCATCGCCTCGGGGCTCAAGCCCGAGGCCGGCATCTTCACCGCCATCATCGCCGGCTTCCTGATCTCGGCCCTGGGCGGCAGCCGGGTGCAGATCGGCGGGCCGGCCGGCGCCTTCATCGTCATCGTCTACGGCATCGTCGCGCGCTACGGCCTGGCCAACCTGATCATCGCCACCGCCATGTCGGGCGTGCTGCTGTTCCTGATGGGCCTGTTCCGGCTGGGCACCCTGGTGCGCTTCATCCCGATCGCGGTGGTGATCGGCTTCACCAACGGCATCGCGGTGCTGGTCGGGCTGTCGCAGCTCAAGGACTTCCTGGGCCTGCAGGTGGCGACCATGCCGGCCAGCTTCTTCGCCATGCTGTCCACGCTGGGCAACTCGCTGCACACGGTCAACCCGGCGGCGCTGGGCGTGGCCCTGGCCTCGCTGGCGACCATCGTCGCCTGGCAGAAGGCCATGCCGCGCCTGGCCCCCGCCATGCAGTTCAGCGGCTCGCTCACGCGCGTGCCCGGCGCCATCGTGGCCCTGGTGCTGGCCACGGCGGCGGTGCGCCTGCTCGAGCTGCCGGTGGACACCATAGGCAGCCGCTTCGGCGGCATCCCGGCGGCGCTGCCGGCCTTCGCCCTGCCGGCCTTCAGTTGGGAGAGCGCGCGCTTCCTGCTCACGCCCACGCTGACCCTGGCCCTGCTGGGCGCCATCGAGTCGCTGCTGTGCGCGCGCGTGGCCGACGGCATGATAGGCGACCGCCACAACCCCAACCAGGAGCTGATGGCCCAGGGCGTGGCCAACTTCGTCACGCCCTTCTTCGGCGGCATGCCGGCCACCGGCACCATCGCGCGCACCGTGACCAACATCAAGAGCGGCGCCACCAGCCCGGTGGCCGGCGTGGTGCACGCGCTGACCCTGCTGGTGGTGGTGCTGGTGGCGGCGCCGCTGGCTTATCACGTGCCGCTGGCGACGCTGGCCGCCATCCTGGTCTTCGTGGCCTGGAACATGGGCGAGTGGCAGGCCTTCGTGCACCTGCGCCAGTACCGCCTGCCCTACCGCGTCACGCTGCTGGCGGTGTTCGCGCTCACGGTGGTGTTCGACCTCACGGTGGCGGTCGAGGTGGGCCTGGTGGCGGCCTGCCTGACTTTCATCTACCGCATCTCCAGCCTGTCGCGGGCCGAGGCCGTGAGCGCGACCGACCAGCCGGCCCTGGCAGGGCACGAGGCGCAGGTGCAGGGCTGGCGCCTCTACGGCGCGCTGTTCTTCGGCGCCGTCAAGCTGGTCGAGGACATCGAGGACCGCCTGCCCGCCCGGGCCCTGGTGCTGGACCTCAAGAACGTGATCTACGTCGACACCTCGGGCGCCGACACGCTGATGAGCCTGGCCCAGCACTGCCGCAAGCGGGGCGTGCGCCTGGTGGTCTGCGGCCTGATGCACCAGCCGCTGGACATGGCGCGGCGCTGCGGGCTGCTGGCCCTGCTGGAGGGCCAGGTCGAGCCCGACCTGGCGCGCGGACTGGCCGCCGCGCTGGGCGAGGCGCCCCCGTCCGAAGCGGCCGGCGGCCCTGCCGTGGGGTCAATTCCGACCGCCGAGGCCGCCACCCGGTAAAATTAAGGGTTTCTCCGCGCCGGAGACTTGCCGCAAGGCCCCCTGCTGTCCCGCCTATGTCCATCGCCAACTTCTTCAATCGCCCGCACTACACCTCCGAGGCCACGCAGTTCATCGATGAGCTCAAGGCCCGCAAACCCGAGCTCGAGGCCGAGCAGCGCGCCGGGCGCGCCCTGCTGTGGGACAAGGCCGTGGACCGCGAGGCCCAGGCCGAATACCAGGCCGGGCGCGTGCCGCAGCAGGCCTACGTCTACCAGACCAAGGGCTGACGCCCGGCCCGGCCCCCTGGCCCGCCCGGCATCCGCCCGCTCGCCATGAGCCTGCCGACCGACACCCCCGAACTGGCGCGCGAGCCCGAGGCCGCGCTGTCCGCCATGCCCGAGGTGGTCGACCATGTGGCCGTGGCGCGGCTGTACGGCGAGCCGCTGTTCGCCCTGCCCCAGGACCTGTACATCCCGCCCGACGCGCTGGAGGTGTTCCTGGAGGCCTTCGAGGGCCCGCTGGACCTGCTGCTCTACCTGATCCGCAAGCAGAACTTCAACATCCTCGACATCCCCATGGCCGGCGTCACGCGCCAGTACCTGAGCTATGTCGAGGAAATCCGCAGCCGCAACCTGGAGCTGGCCGCCGAGTACCTGCTGATGGCGGCCATGCTGATCGAGATCAAGTCGCGCATGCTGCTGCCGCCCAAGAAGACGGCCGAGGGCCAGGAGCCCGAGGACCCGCGCGCCGAGCTGGTGCGCCGCCTGATCGAGTACGAGCAGATGAAGCTGGCCTCGATGCGCCTGAACGAGCTGCCGCATTTCGGCCGCGACTTCCTCAAGGCCCAGGTCTACATAGAGCAGAGCCTGCAGCCGCGCTTTCCCGACGTGCAGCTCACCGACCTGCAGCAGGCCTGGGCCGACATCCTGCGCCGCGCCAAGCTGGTCCAGCACCACAAGATCAGCCGCGAGGAGCTCAGCGTGCGCGAGCACATGAGCATGGTGCTCAGGGCCCTGCAGGGCCGCCGCTTCGTCGAGTTCGAGAACCTGTTCGACCCCGCCAAGGGCGTGCCGGTGCTGGTCGTGACCTTCATCGCCCTGCTCGAGCTGGCCAAGGAAACCCTGATCGAGATCACCCAGGCCGAGGCCTTTGCCCCGATCTACGTGCGGCTGGCGTTCACGCCGGCCTGAAACCCCTTCCCGTGACGCCTTGCCATGGCCGAGACCACCCATAACTTCGATGTCCTGATTGTCGGCAGCGGCCTGGCCGGCCTCAGCGCCGCCCTGCACCTGGCGGCCACGCACCGCGTCGCCGTGATCACCAAGCGCGCTTTAGGCGACGGCTCCAGCGCCTGGGCCCAGGGCGGCATCGCCGCCGTGCTGGCCGAGGGCGACAGCTTCCAGGCCCATGTGGAGGACACCCTGGTCGCCGGCGCCGGCCTGTGCGACGCCGACGCCACGCGCTTCGTGGTCGAGCACGCGCCCGAGAGCATCGCCTGGCTGCAGCAGCTGGGCGTGCCGTTCTCGCGCGAGGACGGCGAGCTGCACCTCACGCGCGAGGGCGGCCACAGCGCGCGCCGCATCGTGCACGTGACCGACGCCACCGGCGCCGCCGTGCAGCGGACCCTGGTGGAGCAGGTGCGCCGCACGCCGGGCATCGCGCTGTTCGAAGAGCACACCCTGGTCGACCTGATCACCGCCCGCAAGCTGGGCCAGGCGCAGGACCGCTGCCTGGGCCTGTACGCACTCGACCAGGCCAGCGGCAAGGTGGTCAGCTTCCGCGCCCCCCACACCCTGCTGGCCACGGGTGGCGCGGGCAAGGTCTACCTCTACACCACCAACCCCGACACCGCCACCGGCGACGGCATCGCGGCGGCCTGGCGCGCGGGCTGCCGCGTGGCCAACATGGAGTTCATCCAGTTCCACCCGACCTGCCTGTACCACCCGCAGGCCAAGTCCTTCCTGATCTCCGAGGCGGTGCGCGGCGAGGGCGGGCAGCTGAAATTGCCCGACGGCACGCGCTTCATGCCGCAGCACGACGCGCGCGCCGAGCTCGCGCCGCGCGACGTGGTGGCGCGCGCGATCGACTTCGAGATGAAGAAGCATGGCCTGGACTGCGTCTACCTGGACATCTCGCACCAGCCGGCCGAGTTCATCCTGGCCCATTTCCCCAACATCCGCGCGCGCTGCCTGGAACTGGGCATAGACATCACGCGCCAGCCCATCCCCGTGGTGCCGGCCGCCCACTACACCTGCGGCGGCGTGGTGACCGACCTGGCGGGCCGCACCGACCTGGACGGCCTCTACGCGGTGGGCGAGACCACCTGCACCGGCCTGCACGGCGCCAACCGCCTGGCCAGCAACTCGCTGGTCGAGTGCATGGTGTTCGCGCGCGCGGCGGCGCAGCACATCGCAGCCACGCCGCGCCCCGCACCGCCCCAGCTGCCGGCCTGGGACGACAGCCGCGTCACCGACGCCGACGAGGCCGTGGTGATCTCGCACAACTGGGACGAGCTACGCCGCTTCATGTGGGACTACGTGGGCATAGTCCGCACCAACAAGCGCCTGGAGCGCGCGGCGCACCGCATCGCCCTGCTGCGCGCCGAGATCCAGGAGTTCTACGCCCATTTCCAGGTCACGCGCGACCTGCTCGAGCTGCGCAACCTGGTGCAGGTGGCCGACCTCATCGTGCGCTCGGCCCAGGCCCGCCACGAAAGCCGCGGCCTGCATTTCAGCCGCGACTACCCCGTGCTGCTGCCGCAGGCCGTCGACACAGTCCTCAAGCCCTTGAGCGCCGCCGGGCCGCCCCAAGGCGCGAAGGCCCCGGTCCCGAGCAACGCGCAGGGCATGCCTGCGCTTGGGGGCAGCGAGGACACGCCAGTGCCGAGCGTGGGGGCGTGATGACCTACAGCGTCAAGGAAATCTTCTACACCCTGCAGGGCGAGGGCGCGCAGGCCGGCATGCCGGCCGTGTTCTGCCGCTTCGCCGGCTGCAACCTCTGGAGCGGCCGCGAAGAAGACCGCGCCGAGGCCGTCTGCCGCTTCTGCGACACCGACTTCGTCGGCACCGACGGCACGCTGGGCGGCAAATACCCCGACGCCCAGGCCCTGGCCGACCGCATCGAGGCCCAGTGGCCGGCCGGCGATCGCGCCCACCGCCTGGTGGTGCTGACCGGCGGCGAGCCCCTGCTGCAGCTCGACGCGCCGCTGATAGCCGCCCTGCATGCGCGCGGCTTTCGCATCGCCGTCGAGAGCAACGGCACGCTGACCGCGCCGCCCGGCATCGACTGGCTGTGCGTCAGCCCCAAGGCCGGCGCGCCCTGGGTGCAGCGCCAGGGCCAGGAGCTCAAGCTGGTCTGGCCCCAGCCCGGCCTGGACCTGCAGGCCATGGCCCGTACCGGCGAGTTCGCCCACCGCTTCCTGCAGCCCATGGACGGCCCCGACCAGGCCGCCAACATCGCCACCTGCATCGCCGCCTGCCTGCAAGACCCGGCCTGGCGGCTGAGCCTGCAGACCCACAAGATCAGCGGCATACGCTAAAACCTAGACCTCATGCAGTTCACCATCAGCCAACGCTTCTACTTCGACGCGGCCCACACGCTCCAACGCGAAATCGAGGCCGAGGGCAGCCGCCGCATTCATGGCCACACCTACCACGCCGAGGTCTCGCTGGCCGGCGCGCGCGACCCGGCCACCGGCATGGTGATCGACCTGGGACTGCTGCGCCAGCGCCTCGAGACGGTGCGAGAGCGCCTGGATCACCGCCTGCTCGACGAGGTGGCCGGGCTAGGCCCGGCCACGCTGGAGAACCTCTGCCTGTTCATTGCCAACGCCCTGTCCGACCTGCGCCCGCGCCTGACGCGGGTGCGCGTCTGGCGCGATGGCGTGGGCGACGCCTGCACGCTGGACCTCACGCCCTGAGGCCGGCCCCTCCGTTTTTTTGATTCCCAGGAGACACCATGTTCCGCACCCTGCTCAAGTCCAAGATCCACCGCGCCGCCGTGACGCACTGCGAGCTGCACTACGAGGGCTCCTGCGCCATCGACGAGAACCTGCTGGAGGCCTCCGGCATCGCCGAGAACGAGCAGGTCCACATCTGGAACATCAACAACGGCGAGCGCTTCATCACCTACGCCATCCGCGGCGAGCGCGGCTCCGGCATGATTTCGCTCAACGGCTCGGCGGCGCGCCGCGCGTCCCTGGGCGACCTGGTCATCATCGCGGCCTTCGCCCAGGTGCACGAGGACCAGGTGGCCACCCACCAGCCCAAGCTGGTGTTCGTGAACGAGCAGAACCAGCGGGTCGACCTGCGCAGCCGCGTGCCGGTGCAGCACATCGAGGACCACGGCACCGAAGAGTGCTGAGCAGCACCGTCCGCGCCGGCCTGCCCCGCAGGGGCTCGCCGGGCGCACGGAAAACCGGCGACGAGCCCCTGCGGGGCAGGCCGGTCGGTGCCCTGAGCGGCGGCGCCCTTGCTTTATCCATAATTATTAATTAACATACCCCTCCACCAGCAGCCCCCAAGACCCAGCCGCCCGAGCAAGCCCTAAAATCTCCCCTCCTCCGCCGCGTGCGGAGGCCAGTGGCCTCGTCCAGCCATGCGCCCCGCATGCTGGGCGCGCCCTTGGGTCACCACCGCCCGCGCCGATTTCGGAAACGATCCCGCGCCATCCGTCCACCTTCGCCCGCCATGCCACCAGCCCTTTCCGATCTGCAACAGCGCAGCCTGAGCCATGTCTGGCACCCCTGCACCCAGATGCAGCGCGCTTGGCAGCTGCCGCCGCTGCCCATCGTGCGCGGCCAGGGGCCCTGGCTGTACGACGAGCAGGGCCGGCGCTATTTCGACGCCATCAGCTCCTGGTGGGTCAACCTGTTCGGCCATGCCGACGCGCGCATCAACGCGGCGATCAAGGACCAGCTCGACACCCTGCCGCATGTGATGCTGGCCGGCTGCACCCACGAGCCGGCCGTGCAGCTGGCCGAGCGCCTCTCGGCGCGCACAGCCGGCGTGCTGGACCACTGCTTCTTCGCCAGCGACGGCGCCTCGGCGGTCGAGATCGCGCTCAAGATGAGCTTCCACCACTGGCGCAACCTGGGCCGCCCGGCCAAGCAGGACTTCGTCTGCCTGCGCCAGGGCTACCACGGCGAAACCCTGGGCGCGCTGGCCGTGACCGACGTGCAGGTGTTCCGCGACGCCTACGACCCGCTCTTGATGCGCGCCCACCAGGTCATGTCGCCCGACGCGCGCCAGGCCCTGCCGGGCGAATCGGCGGCCGATGTCGCGCAGCGCGCCGCGGCCGAGCTCGAGGCCCTGCTGGCGGAGCAGCACGAGCGCATCGCGGCCCTGATCCTCGAGCCCCTGGTGCAGGGCGCGTCCGGCATGGCCATGCACGACCCTGCCTACCTGCGCGCCGCGCGCGAACTCTGCGACCGCTACCAGGTGCACCTGATCGCCGACGAGATCGCCGTGGGCTGCGGCCGCACCGGGACCTTCTTCGCCTTCGAGCAGGCGGCCCTGCCGGACCAAACGCCGATCTGGCCCGACCTGCTGTGCCTGTCCAAGGGCATCAGCGGCGGCTACCTGCCGCTGTCGCTGGTGCTCTCGCGCAACGCGATCTACGAAGCCTTCCTCGACGACGAGGTGGCGCGCGGCTTCCTGCACTCGCATTCCTACACCGGCAACGCCCTGGCCTGCCGCGCCGCGCTGGCGGTGCTGGACCGCTTCGACCAGGACCACGTGCTCGAGACCAACCGCGAGCAGGCCGCCCAGCTGACGGCCGCGCTGGCGCCGCTGGCGGCCGACCCGCGCATCGAGCATTTCCGCCAGCGCGGCATGATCTGGGCCTTCGACGTGCGCGAGCCCTTGGCCGGCGCGCGCTTTGCCGAGCGCTTCCACCTGGCCGGGCGCGCGCGCGAGCTGCTGATACGCCCGATCGGCCGCACGGTCTACCTGCTGCCGCCCTATGTGCTGGACCCGGCCCTGTCGGCCTGGCTGGCCGAGCAGCTGCGCGCCACGCTGGACGCCACCCTTTCCGAGAACACCGACGATGCTGATCGCGCACCTGAACCGGCAACTGCTTGAGCGCGAGGCCCAGGGCCTGCGCCGCCGGCGCCGCACGGCCGAGACGCCCTGCGCGCCGCAGCAGCGCGTGAGTGAGGACGGCCAGCCCGCGCGCGAGCTGCTGGCTTTCTGCAGCAACGACTACCTGGGCCTGGCCAACCACCCGGCCCTGGCCGAGGCCCTGGCCGAAGGCGCGCGGCGCTGGGGCGCGGGCAGCGGCGCCTCGCACCTGATCAGCGGCCATTCGCGCGCCCATGCAGCGCTGGAGGAAGACCTGGCCGCCTGGCTGGCGCCCTGGATCCCCGGCGCCAAGGCGCTGACTTTCTGCACCGGCTACATGGCCAACCTGGCCCTGCTCACGGCCCTGGGCGACGCCAGCGCCACCATCTTCGCCGACAAGCTCAACCACGCCTCGCTGATCGACGGCGCGCAGCTGGCCAAGGCGGCCGGGCAGCGCTACGCGCATGGCCAGCTCACGGTGCTGGCGCGCCAACTCGCCGCCTGCACCACGCCGATCAAGCTGATCGTGACCGACGCGGTGTTCAGCATGGACGGCGACCTGGCCGACCTGCCGGCCCTGCTGGCCCTGGCCGAGCAGCACGACGCCTGGCTGATCGTCGACGACGCGCATGGCTTCGGCGTGCTCGGGCCCCAGGGCCAGGGCAGCCTGGCGCATTTCGGCCTGCACAGCGAGCGCATCATCTACATGGGCACGCTGGGCAAGGCGGCCGGCCTGGGCGGCGCCTTCGTCGCCGCGCATCCGACCATCGTCGATTGGCTGGTGCAGGCCGCGCGCCCCTACATCTACACCACGGCCACGCCGCCGGCCCTGGCCCATGCGCTGCGCGAGAGCCTGCGCCTGATCGCCGGCGCCCAGGGCGCGCGCCGGCGCGAGCAGCTGCTGCAGCGCATCGCCCAGTTGCGCGGACTGCTTTCGGCGCTGATGGCCAAGCATCCCACGCTGGGCTGGCGCCTGGCCGACTCGGCCACCGCTATCCAGCCGCTGATCGTGGGCGAGAACACCACGGCCCTGGCCCTGGCCGAGGCGCTCGATCGCCGGGGCCTGTGGGTGCCGGCGATCCGCCCGCCCACCGTGCCGGCCGGCACGGCCAGGCTGCGCATCACGCTGAGCGCCGCGCACAGCGCCGAGGACGTGCAGCGCCTGGTCGACGGCCTGGCCCAGGCGGCCAAGGAGCAGGAATGAACCACTGGCCCCCGGCACGCGCCTGCTTCGTCACCGGCACCGACACCGAGGTCGGCAAGACCCGCGTCAGCGCGGCCCTGCTGCACTGGATGGCCCGGCAGGGTTGGCGCAGCGCCGGCCTCAAGCCCGTCGCAGCTGGCACGGAACTGATTGAAGGGATCCATGTCAACGAAGACGTGCGCCGCCTGCGCTTGGCCAGCTCCCTGCCTCTGAGCGACGCCGAGGTCGGCCCTTACCAGTTCGAGGCCGCCTGTGCACCGCATATCGCCGCCCACCTCGAAGGCCGAAGCATAGAGCGCGACGTGATCCTGCAGGCCGCGCGCGCGCTGGCCGCGCGCGCCGACGCGCTGGTGGTCGAGGGCGTGGGCGGCTTTTGCGTGCCGCTGGGCCCGGACTGGGACACGGCCGACCTGGCCCAGCAGCTCGGCCTGCCCGTGATGCTGGTGGTGGGCCTGCGCCTGGGCTGCATCAACCACGCCTTGCTCACGGCCGAGGCGGTGCGCGCGCGCGGCCTGCGCCTTGTTGGCTGGATCGGCAACGCGATTGACCCCGCCATGCCCTGGATGACTGAGAACATTGCCTACCTGCGGACGCGTCTGGCGCAGCAGCATGGCGCCCCTTGCCTGGGCCTCGTGCCCTGGCTGCCCTCCACCGACGCGGCCGCCGTGGCCGCGCACCTGGACGACGCGGCGCTG
This sequence comes from Ramlibacter sp. 2FC, assembly GCF_005503345.1. Lineage (NCBI taxonomy): Bacteria > Pseudomonadati > Pseudomonadota > Betaproteobacteria > Burkholderiales > Comamonadaceae > Ramlibacter > Ramlibacter sp. 2FC. The sequence continues at coordinate 5,719 of NZ_SCMM01000043.1, read as the reverse complement.
CGTGCCGTGTTCACTGCCTGAATACTTACGAAGGACCTGAGATGACCACCGTTTCCACCATCGACGTCTCGAACCTGCGCCCGCGCGCCCAGCCCAGCGCCGCGGCCGACCCGCGCTGGAGCGTCGCCGATGTCGAGGCCCTGTTCGCCCTGCCCTTCATGGACCTGCTGCACCGCGCCCAGCAGGTGCACCGCGCGCATTTCGACCCCAACGAGGTGCAGCTGTCCACCCTGCTGTCGATCAAGACCGGCGGTTGCAGCGAGGACTGCGGCTATTGCCCGCAGTCGGCCCACCACGAGGGCAGCGTGGAGGCCAGCAAGCTGATGGCCCTGGACGAGGTGCTGCAGGCGGCCAAGGCCGCCCAGGACCAGGGCGCGACGCGCTTTTGCATGGGCGCGGCCTGGCGCAGCCCGAAGGAACGCGACATGGAGAAGGTGACCGAGATGGTGCGCGAGGTGCGCGCCCTGGGCCTGGAGACCTGCATGACCCTGGGCATGCTCGAAGCCGAGCAGGCCCAGGCCCTCAAGGACGCGGGCCTGGACTACTACAACCACAACCTGGACAGCGCGCCCGAGTTCTACGGCCAGATCATCAGCACGCGAACCTACCAGGACCGGCTGGACACCCTGTCCAACGTGCGCCAGGCCGGCATCAACGTCTGCTGCGGCGGCATCGTCGGCATGGGCGAGAGCCGCCTGGAGCGCGCCGGCCTGATCGCCCAGCTGGCCAACCTGGACCCCTACCCCGAGTCGGTGCCGATCAACAACCTGGTGGCCGTGCCGGGCACGCCGCTCGAAGGCACGGCGCCGCTCGACCCCTTCGAGTTCGTGCGCACCATCGCCGTGGCGCGCATCACCATGCCGACGACCATGGTGCGCCTGTCGGCCGGGCGCGAGCAGATGGACGAGGCCCTGCAGGCCCTGTGCTTCGCCGCCGGCGCCAACTCGATCTTCTACGGCGACCGGCTGCTCACCACCAGCAACCCGCAGGCCGAGCGCGACCGCGCCCTGATGGCCCGCCTGGGCCTGCGCGCCCAGGGCGAGCGTCCGGCCGCCAAGGACGAGCGGGCCGCATGAGCGCCGCCGGGCCGTCCCAAGGCGCGAAGGCCCCCTCGGGGCCGGGCCGAAGCGTCATGCCTCGGCACGTGCATAGCGTAGGCCCGGCATGGGCTCGCTCCACTGTACAGCTGCGCGCACGGACGTTGCGCGAGCCCAGCGCAGTACACGAAGTGACAAGCGTGGGGGCTGATACATGAACGCAGTCCTGAGCCGCCCGCCGGCCGCAGAGCGCCCCCTGGTGGACGCGGCCTTCCTGGCCGACCCCTACCCGGCCTACCGTGCGCTGCGCGAGGCCGGCCCCATCCACTGGAGCGAGGAATTCTTCGGCGGCGCCTGGCTGCTCACGCGCCATGCCGACGTGGAAGGCGTGCTGCGCGATGCGCGCTTCTCGGCCCAGCGCACCGGCGGCTGGGTCAACCAGGCGGCGGCCGAGCGCGGCGAGCTGGCGGGCTTTCAGCAGCTGTTCGCGCGCGCCCTGCTGTTCCTGGACGCGCCCGACCATGGGCGCCTGCGCGCCCTGCTGCAGCCGGCCTTCCGGCCCGAGGCGCTGGCGCGGCTCAAGCCCGAGATCGCGCGCATCGCCGACGAGTTGATCGACGGACTGGACGATGCCGATGAATTCGACTTCATCGCCCAGGTGGCGCGCCCGCTGCCGGTGCGCGTGATCTCGACCATCCTGGGCATCTCGGGCGCGGACCGCGCCGAGGTCATGGCCTGGTCGGACGATCTGGCGGCCTTCATAGGCGCGCCCGAGCCCACGCATGAACAGGCGCGCCGCGCCCAGGCCAGCCTGCTGGCGATGACGCGCTACTTCCAGGCCCAGATCTCGGCCAAGCGCGAGGCGCCGGACGACAGCCTGCTCAGCAGTCTGCTGCAGGCGCGCGAGCGCGGCGAGATCCAGGGCGAGGCCGAGCTGCTGGCCCAATGCGCCATGCTGCTGTTCGCCGGCCACGAGACCACGCGCAACCTGCTGGGCAACGGCCTGTTTGCGCTCTTGAGCCACCCAGATCAATGGGCGCTGCTGCAGCAGGATTCGTCCCTGGTGCCGGGCGCGGTGCGCGAGCTGCTGCGCTACGACAGCCCGGTGCAGTACACGGGCCGGCGCGTCACCACCGACCTGATGCTGCACGGCCAGCGGCTGCGCCGCGGCGATCTGGTGCTGGCGCTGATAGGCGCGGCCAACCGCGACCCGGCGCGCCACGAGCGGCCCGAGGAACTCGACATCACGCGGGCCGACCCGGGCGCGCTGTCCTTCGGCTCGGGCGTCCATGTCTGCCTGGGCGCGGCGCTCACGCGGCTGGAGGCCGAGGTGGTGTTCGGGCGCCTGCTGGCGCGCTGGCCTCACCTGCAACTCGCGAGCACCGAGCCCCGCTGGTGCGCCAACCCGGCCTACCGCGGCCTCGCGGCGCTGCCGCTGCGGCACGCCTGATCAGCAGAGCTCCGCCGCCAGCCAGCCGCGCAGGCTGTTGAAGAAGGCCAGGCCGCTGGCGCGCCCCAGGTCCTCGACGCGCAGCAAGGCCTCGGCGACGCGGCCCTCGCGCAGCCAGCGCTGGCGGCCCACGCCGTCGAGCAGGCCAGCCTCCAGCGCCGGCGTGAGCCAGCGGCCGTCAATGTTGAGTGCGATGTTGCCGCGCGTGCATTCGGTGAGCTCGCCGCGCGGGTTCCACAGCAGGGTGTCGAACCAGCCGGGCATGGTCGGCTCGAAGGCCTCGTAATGCGCGCGCCTTGTGGTCTTGAAGCGCACGAACTCGCTGTCGGCCTGTTCCAGGGGCCGGTCGGCCAGCTTGAGCCGCACCGGCTGCAGCGTGGCCTGCATCGCATAGGCCTGGGCCTGAACCCCGCCCCGGGCATCGAGCAGCAGGCGCAGGCGCCACAGGCCTTCGGGATGGGCCCGGGCCAGCGCGTCCAGGGCCTGCCGCAGGCTCGCCTCATCCCAGGGGTAGCCGAAATGCGCGGCCGCGCGGGCCATGCGCGCCAGGTGCGCAGCCGCGTCGCGCGGCACGCCGTCCTCCAGCGCCAGGGTCTCGAGCAGCTCGAAGGGCTGGCTGGCGCGGTCCAGGAAGGCGCGCTTGTGGCGCCATTCCTGCCATTCGCCCTCGGCCGTGGCGTCGGCCGTGATGCCGCTGCCTATGCCGCAGCGCAACTGGCCGCCCCGCGCCGTGACGGTGCGTATCGCCACGTTGAAGCGGGCCGCGCCGCCGGGCCGCACCACGCCGACCACGCCGCAGTAGACGCCGCGCGGCTCGGGCTCGAGCTCGCGGATCAGGCGCATGGCCTGGACCTTGGGCGCGCCGGTGACCGAGCCGCAGGGAAACAGGGCCGCGAAGACATCGGCCAGCGTGGTGCCGGGCCGCGTGCGCGCCACCACGTCCGAGGTCATCTGCCAGACGCTGGGCAGGGCCTCGAGACGGAACAGCTCGGGCACGCGCACCGTGTGCGGCAGCGCCAGGCGCGACAGGTCGTTGCGCAGCAGGTCCACGATCATGACGTTCTCGGCCCGTTCCTTGGCCGAGCTGCGCAGGCGCTCGGCCAGCGCCGCGTCTTGCTCGGGCGTAGCGCCGCGCGGGGCCGTGCCCTTCATGGGGCGGGCCAGCAGGCGAGCGCCGTCCCAGTCGAAGAACAGCTCGGGCGAGACCGAGAGCAGCTGCTCCTCGCCGCTGTCGATGAAGGCCGCATATCCGCCCGGCTGGGCGCGGCGCAGGGCCTGGAACAGCGCGCGCGGGCTGCCCTGCAGCCTGCCAAGCAGCGGCGCCGTGTAGTTGAGCTGGTAGAGCTGGCCATCGGCGATGGCGCGGTGGATGGCCGCCATGCCCTGGTCGAACGCGCTGCGCGACAGGCCCTGGTCCCACTGCGCCTGGGCCTGGCCTTCGGCCTCGGGCCAGGGCTGGGGCGCGTCGTGCACGCCGAACCAGGCCAGCGGGCCGTCGGCCGGGTGCACGGCCAGGGCCGGGTCGAAGGCCGGGGCAGCCTCGTAGCGCAGGTAGCCCACGCACCAGCGCCCCTGGCGGGCCTGGGCCTGCACGGCCTCCAGTACGGGGCGAACCTGGTCCAGGGACCGGGCTACCAGCTCCTGGCGCGGCGCGCCGAAGGCACAGCGCAGGGACAGGTCGCCCACAGCCGGGGCGGCGAAGTCGAGCAGCGTCTGCACGCGGCCGCAGGCGTCAGGCGGCGCCTATCCTGGGCACCAGGCTGCCCGGCGCCTGGCCGCTCTTGAGCGCGGCCGTGAAGGCCAGCATGCGGTCTATCGGCAGGCGCGCGCGCGGGATCAGGGCCGGGTCCACATGGACCGCGTTGACGCCGGTCTCCAGCACATGGGCCACGCCGGCCAGGCTGTTCATGGCCATCCAGGGGCAATGCGCGCAGCTCTTGCAGGTGGCGCTGTTGCCGGCCGTCGGCGCCTCGATGAAGGTCTTGCCGGGGTTCAGCGTGCGCAGCTTGTGCAGCATGCCGCTGTCGGTGGCGACGATGAACTCGGGCGCGTCGAACTCTTGCGCGGCCTTGAGGATGGCCGAGGTCGAGCCCACGGCGTCGGCCAGCGCGACCACCTCGGCCGGGCTCTCCGGGTGCACCAGCACCTTGGCGCGCGGGTGCTCCTTCAGCAGCGCCTCGAGCTCGAAGGCCTTGAACTCGTCGTGCACGATGCAGGAGCCCTGCCACATCACCATGTCGGCGCCGGTCTCGCGCTGGATGTAGTCGCCCAGGTGTTTGTCGGGCGCCCACAGGATCTTGTGGCCCTGCTCCTTGAGCGCGCGCACGATGTCGAGCGCGCAGCTGGAGGTGACCAGCCAGTCGGCGCGCGCCTTCACGGCCGCGCTGGTGTTGGCGTAGACCACCACGGTGCGGTCCGGGTGCTGGTCGCAGAAGGCGCTGAACTCGTCGATCGGGCAGCCGAGGTCGAGCGAGCAGGTCGCGTCGAGGTCGGGCATCAGAACCCGCTTTCCCGGCGACAGTATCTTGGCGGTCTCGCCCATGAAGCGCACGCCCGAGACCACGAGCGTCTGGGCCGGGTGGTCACGGCCGAAACGCGCCATCTCCAGCGAATCGCTGACCAGGCCGCCGGTTTCCTCGGCCAGGTCCTGCAGGTCGGGATGCACGTAGTAGTGCGAGACCATGACCGCGTTGCGCTCCTTGAGCAGGCGGCGGATCCTGTCCTTGAGCGCCGCCCGCTCGTCGGGCGCAGGCTCGTCCGGCACGCGGGCCCAGGCATGGCGCGTGCTGCAGGCCGGCTGCTCGTACTCGACGTCGATCACGGCGGTCATGCCACCCCCACCCCGGCCCGGCGGCCCGCGACCTGCCCCTGCGCAGGGGCATGGCTTGGTTCGAAGCGCTGCTGCGCTGCACTCATCACAACTCCTGAAAGCGCATGAATACTCAACGGCCCTCAAGGCCTCGGGCCTGGAAGGCAAATGCGGCCCATCCCCGTTTCTGCAAGACCGGAAATGGAATCGCCCTGCGATGCAAGTATCGCGCCACTGAAACAGCGGCGCACGGCCTTGCGAGGCGTAGGGACATCCGTATTGTCGGTCAATCCGGCATGCCCTCAGCGGACGGCGGTTCATAGGCGAAACAGGCCGCGCGGACCAGGCTTGGCCGGAGCCAGGGAGCTGTGTACTAGACTCTGGACTCCGAATCACTCGCCCAGCGACCCGGCCATGACCACC